>JAKLJX010000001.1:300000-553654 GCA_023150945.1 bacterium
AGGTTTAGCAGCCCGCGGGAGCTGCGAAGCGCAGAGTGCTCTTCATGAAAATGGAAAAATGGAGGCCATTGGCAGGATAGTCTTACAGAACCGAATTACAAAAATGGAAGATGAGACAGTCACTTGATCCACAAAATGGTAATGCCGGGATTAGCTTGGCCCAGGTCCGGGTCTTCGACTTGTCCGCATTCTTCCCGCATTTCCTGAGTGTCATCATCGAAAATGCTGTAGTCTTCCCCATAGATCACGGCGCGCAAGTGGCGTTGAAAGCGATAGGCCCAATCGCGCACGGTTTCGCGGGTCGCGCCGCCGCGGCCGTGGCTGCCATAGCCGTGTACGATTTTCAACGCCCGAAATTCCTTGGAGCCGCGAATATCAGAAAGCAGCTGGTTCAACTCTGCTTCAACTTTGTCGGGATGGCGCGGCGGATGGCCGAGATCCACCGCGCGCAGATAATTCTTCACCGTTTGCTTCATGTTGTGCTCCCCGGTATTGCTTGCCGCCCGTTTGCCGTCGTGCCGTCCTCAGGGTTGATCTGTGCCGTTGCTGCCTGTGGCCGGAGCGGCCGGTTTGCGATAGGGTACGAGCTTGCCGAGCTTGCGCATGACTTTTTGATCAGTGATCATGTCGATGCGAACGATCTTGAATGCTGCTGGCAGGGTCCGCGTGATCATCAGCGCGAGCGCCAGGGTGGGATAATAGCGCAGACCGCTGCGTTCGCGGCGTTTGCGGTAACACAGCAAACCGGACTGGCCGTTGATTTCGATCAAAGTGGTGGCATGCGGCGCCAGGCCGACTTCGAACAGGCGATTGAATTGCGTGGCAATGGCCTCCGGGCCGTGAAAGGAGCCGATTGCCGGAATCACCAGCGCCGCCTGTTGATCCAACAACGCCGTGAGCTGCACGGGATTGGTCCGCATCAGCGCGCGGGCCAGCCGGCGCATGATCTTCACCGCCATGGGATGGCTGGGGAGGAGGGGGTGACGCGGCAGTTTGCTTTGCGCCGCGTGAATGGTCCTGCGTGCGAACGCGAGATGCTCCTGCATTTGCTCGGCGCTGAGCTGCAGCGCGCTCGCCGCGTGTGCCTCGCTGGCGCCGAGAATATCCGTCAGCAGAAACAGGGCGCGCGTTTCCGGTGCCAGCAGATGCAGGACATTGACAAACACCAATGACAGGCTCTCATAGGTCGCGACAGAACGTTGCGGCGTGGCTTCAATTCGATCGATATCCGCCAGCGGTGTCTTGCCGGTGAGCAGTGGCTCGACTGTCGGCCGAGCACTCGCGCCGTCCTCGGCCGCGCCGTTGTCCTCGGCCTGCTGCCGGAGGGCGGCATGAATGGCCTCCAGGCTGGCGGCGACGGAGCAACGGTGCACCAGTGCCTGCCAGGTCTCTTCCGGCTCGGCCGCGGCCACGCCTTCGACGATGCTGATGAGCGCCTCCTGCGCCGCATCTTCGGCGTCTTCCAAATTGCCGATGAGGCGGTAGCAGGTGGCCACGACTTGCGGCCGCAGCCGCTCCAGCAAACGATCCAGGGAAGGCCGGTCGCCCTGCTTGGCCAAAACGAAATCATCTTGCAGGCGATCAACAGGCTCGAAATTAGTCATACGTTGGATTCCCGATCAATGAATGGCGCACGAATATAGTCATATTCCTTTTGCGAAGGCAAGGCAAAAAACAAAAGCCCTTGAGAATGCCGGTGAGATTCTGTATGTTTCAGCCCACTTGCCGCGCTGCACGCCAGTGCGATGCCGCAGCCGGAAGCGCGGCAAATCTTACTTTCACAATGTGCCCATGCAGAAATGGCCAACGCTCACATGACGTCTGCGCACAAACCTCGCCGCCTCTTCATTACCGGCGGCAGCGGTTATCTCGGCCGCCATCTGATTCCCGCGTTGTTGCAGCGTGGCCATGAAGTGCGGGCTTTGGTGCGGCCCGGCTCGGAGAGCAAGCTGCCGGCAGGTTGCATGACGATTGCCGGCGATGCTCTCGTTTCTCAATCGTTTGCTGCGCGCGTGCCGCCGGCAGACACGTTTGTCCATCTCGTGGGCGTTTCCCATCCCGGGCCGGCGAAAGCGCCGCTCTTCCGCACGGTTGATCTGGCCTCGGTGCAGGCAGCCGTGGCCGCGGCCCGCACCGGTGGCATCGCGCACATGGTTTATGTCAGCGTGGCGCAACCGGCGCCAGTGATGAAAGCCTATGTGCAGGTGCGCGCCGAATGTGAAGCGCTGATACGCGGCAGCGGCCTGAGCGCGACCTTCGTCCGGCCGTGGTATGTGCTCGGCCCTGGCCATCGCTGGCCGCATCTGTTGCAGCCTCTCTACTGGTTGGGTGAGCAATTGCCCAGTACGCGCGCCACCGCGCAGCGGCTGGGCTTGGTCACGCTTGCGCAAATGATCGCCGCGCTGGTTCACGCCCTCGAACATCCGGCGGCCGGCATTCGCGTGATGGAAGTGCCGGAGATTCGATTCATGCGGTTATGATTGTGTTTCACCCAGGTTGCGCAGCGAGTGGCACCGCCAGCGCATGACCCCAACCCCGGCGAGAAGACCTCCATGTGGCGTTCCCTGCTGTTCCTCCTCTCTGCTTTCGCGCTGCTGTTGGTGTTGCTTCGACTGTTCGAGCGCCATTTGGTTTTCTTCCCCAGCACCTACCCCGCCGGTTTCTGGCAGCCGGAGCGATTCGGCTTGGCCGTGCAGGACGCTTTTTTCACCACCGCTGATGGTGCCGCGCTGCACGGTTGGTTCGTGCCGCATCCGGCGCCGGTGGCCAATTTGCTGATGGCGCACGGCAATGCCGGCAATCTCAGCGATCGCGTCGAATGGCTGGCGCGTTTGCACGGGCAAGTTCCCGCCAACCTGTTTATGTTCGATTATCGCGGCTATGGCCGCAGCAGCGGCACGCCCTCGGAAGAGAATTGCTATCGTGACGCCGAAGCCGCCCATGACTGGTTGCGACAACATGTGCCTGATCTGCCGATTCTCGGTCACGGCCATTCGCTCGGCAGTGCGGTGGTGATCGAGCTGGCCGTCCGGCGTCCGCTCACGGGTTTGATTATCGAATCCGGATTCACCGATGCCGCGGACATGGCGCGCCTGATGTTTGGCGGCCTGCCGATGGGTTGGCTCGCCGGCATGAAGTGGGCGAGCCGCGAAAAAATCGCGAAGCTCACCCTGCCCAAGCTCTTTCTGCACGGCGATCGCGACGGCGTGATTCCCTATTCCCTTGGCCAAAAACTCTTCGCGGCCGCCGCTGATCCCAAGCACTTCGTCACGCTCGCGGGCGTCGATCACAACGACACTTTCCTCTCCGGCGGTGAAATCTACTATCGAGCCGTGCGGGAATTCGTGCAGCAATGCGCGGCGCCGGCCTTGCCCGACACGGTGAAAGGAAGACCGTGACGCACGCCGCCAGCTCCCTGCCCCTGGCCGCCGCGCTGCCGCGGCGGCGCGTGTATGCCGTGCTGGCGCTCGGCGTGTTGGCCGTTTCCTTCTCCGCGATATTTGTGCGTTGGTGTGAGGCGCCGGCTCTGGCGATTGCCTTCCATCGTTTGTTCTTCGCCTCGGCGTTTCTGTTTTTGTCCACGCGCGGCAAAGTCTGGCGGGCCTGGCAGGCGTTGCCATTGCCGGCGGCTGCACTCGCGGTGCTCTCCGGCCTCATGCTCGCCGGACATTTCGTCACCTGGATCGCTTCCCTCTCCCACACCTCCGTGGCCAGCTCCACGGTACTGGTTGCCACCCTGCCGATTTTTGTGGCACTGGGCGCGGCGCTCGTGCTGCGGGAACGGCTGCGGCCGCTGCTCGCTTGCGGTTTGGTGATTGCGATGCTCGGCGTCATCGTCATTGCCATGAGTGACGGCCAGGCGGGAGAAGATTCTCTGCGCGGCGATCTGCTGGCGCTCGCCGGCGCGCTTTTCGGCAGCGTTTACTTTCTCATCGGACGGCGGCTGCGGCAGGTCATGGCCACCAGCGTGTATGTCACCCTCTGCTACTCGACGGCCGCTCTGGTTTTGTTCCTGGCCGCGGTGATGCTGCGTGTGCCGCTGCTGTCCTACTCCTGGCAGACTTTTGGTTTGTTTTTGTTGATCGCGCTCGTTCCGCAAATCATGGGGCACACGAGTTTCAACTGGGCGTTGCGCTATCTCTCTGCGCCGGTGGTTGCGATTGCCTTGCTGGGTGAGCCGGTGGGCGCGAGCTTGCTGGCCTGGCTGTTGTTGGGAGAAAAAGTCGCGGGGTGGGTGATGCTGGGCGGTTTGATCACGCTGGCCGGCGTCACGCTGGCCATTTATGCTGAGCCGAGGGCTTGATGAAGAAGATTCTCATTGCCGCCAATCCTCATGCCGGCAAGGGGCGGGGCAAAAAAGTATTGGACCAGTCGCTGCGTCTGCTCCGGCGGCACGGCGCCGGTGCGGAGCTTCTGATCTCGGAAAGCAACGGCCATTTGCTGCACGCGCTGCCGCGCCGCTTGCCGGAAGGCTGGGATCAGATCGTCGCCCTGGGCGGCGACGGCACGCTGTTTCAAGTGATGAATTGCTGCCTGCAGCAACCGGGATTCGAGTCGCCGCTGGCGCTCATTCCTGCAGGCACCGGCAACTCCTTCTCGCGCGAGCTGGCCCACGCCGCGCTGCCCGCCGCTTGGGAACGGATTCTGTTCGGCGAACCCAAGCGCATCGATGTGCTGCACTGCCTGCCGCAAACGCCGGCGCCGGATTTTCCCGCAGGGTATTACTGCATCACCGCGCTGGGGCTGGGCTTCGTCTCCGACGTCACCATCAACGCGTTGCACTTCAAGAGCTTCGGCACCCTGGCCTACGCGCTGGGCGTACTGCAGTCGCTGGCCAAACTCAACACCGCGCATCTGCGCATGCAACTCGACGGCCGGCTGATCGAGCGCGAAAGCGTTTTCGTCATCGTGTGCAACTCACGCTATGCCGGCGGCATCATGAAGATTGCGCCCGGCGCCCTGCTCGACGACGGCTTGATGGAGGTGATTGTGCTGCACAAGGTGAGTCGCCGCACTTTAATGCGGGCCTTTCCCTCGGTGTTCAATGGCACGCACGTGCATCATCCCAACGTCGAAATCTTCAGCGGCCGCAGCCTGCAGATTGCAGCGGAGCCGGTGCAAGTTCTGACGCCCGACGGTGAAGTCGCCGGCCTCACGCCGGTGACTGTCGCGGTTCAACCGAAAAAACTGCAATTCATGTTATGATCGATCTCGTGTTCCTCGGCACCGGCTCGGCACTGCCGACCGCACGCCGCAATCTCTCCGGCGTGGCGCTGGTGCGCCAGGGCGAAATTTTTCTCTTCGATTGCGGCGAGGCAACGCAGATTCAATTCCGCCGCGCCGGCCTCAAACCCGGCAAGCTGCGCTACATTTTCATCTCGCACTTCCACGGCGATCATCTTTTCGGCCTGCCGGGCTTGCTCACCAGTTTGAAGATGCTCGGTTGCCAGCAGGAAATTCATCTCTTCGGCCCGCACGGTCTGGCCTCCTACATCGAATTTCACCGCCGGCTGTGCGGGTTCGAGCTGAGCTTTCCGCTCACGATTCATGAAATCTCGGAGAACAGCGGGCAGGTGATTTGGCAGGCCGCGGATTATCATGTCGAATGGCAGCCGCTGCAGCATCGGCTGTTCACGGCAGGTTATGCGCTGGTGGAGGCCAATCGTCCGGGCAAGTTCGATGAACACCGCGCCGATGCGCTCGGCGTGCCCTTCGGCCCGGAGCGCGGCCGTCTGCAGGCCGGGGAGAGCGTTGTGCTGGCGAATGGCAAAACCATCACGCCCGCGGAGGTGATTGGCCCGCCGCGGCCGGGCGTGAAAATCGCCTATTGTGTGGACACCTCGCCCTGTGCCGGCCAGGCATTGCTGGCGCAACAGGCCGATGCCTTGGTTGCGGATGCGACCTTCCCCGCGCAGGAACGCGAGTGGGCGCAGCAAACCGGGCATTCGACCGCCGCTGAGGCCGGTGAGCTGGCGCAACGCTGCGGCGTTCGCCACCTCTTTCTCACCCACTTCAGCGGCACATTAAGCCCCGCGGATTTGCCCGCGATGGTCGAAGAAGCGCGCGCGTTCCTGCCGCAGGTGACCGCTGCCACCGATTTGGCGCGCTTCACGATTCTGCCCCGCTCCTGAAGCCGGCGGCCCATTCATTCTTCGCCTACAGAATTCTTTCCTGCAATGCCTTGATCACGGCTTCCGCGCGCGAATTGACGTGCAGCTTGGCGTAGATGTTTTTGAGATGAAAGCGCACCGTCGGAATGCTGATGTGCAGCGTGTCGGCGATGACCTTGTCGCTCAGACCCTGGGTGAGCGCGCCGAGCACCTCCAGCTCGCGTTGGGAGAGATCGGCGCGCAGCTTGTCGCTGCGTTTCTGGCCGTGAAAATACGCCAGCACGCGCTTGGCAATCTCGCTGGACATGGGTGCGCCGCCGGCGTGCGCCTCGCGAATGCCTTCGCACAACTTTTCGACGGCGGAGTTCTTCAGCAAATATCCCACCGCGCCCGCGCGCAGCGAATCGAAGATGCGGTCATCATCGCTGTAATTGGTCAGCATCAGAATTTTCAATTCTGGAAATTCTGCGCGCAGCAATTCCACGCATTCGATGCCGGACTGCCCGGGCATGCCGATGTCCATTAGCACTACCTCGGGCGATACCTCGGGAATTCCCGCCAGCGCCTCGGCGCAACCGCAAAATGCGCCCACGCACGCGAACCCCTCGGAATTTTCCAGCAGCCAGGAGATGCTGTCCCGCACCTTGGCATCGTCATCCACGAGGGCGACGGCAATGCTCTGATTTTTGTTCTCCATGCGCAACTCTATCGTGAAGAAGAAAGGGGATCGGAAATTTCATCCGGATGAAATTCGATTTGGGGCAACGGCTCCGGCAGATTGTGCAAGGCCGGCGGGCCGAGATAGGGTCGCAGGCTGCGCAACAACGCCGCGACCTCCACGCCGCAGCAGCGGCCGGGCACCTGCGCGAGTTTTTCCACGCCCTTGTGAAGCTGGCTTTGCATGCCCACCAGGTTGTGCATGCGGTAATGATAGAAGCCGGTGGCGATATTGACCAGGCCGTGAAAGAGATTGCGCTCCACCGGCGTGCGCGCGTCCATCCACAATTCTTCAAGCTCGTCATGCGCTTCAAAGAAATATTCACGATTGAAGAAGTCGATGCCGCGCGCCAGCCGCGCGCGCAGATTTTCGATAAACCGGCCGGACAAGGCTGTTTGTTCCTGTATTTATGCGGGTTTCATGATGATTCTGAAGAGCCGCAAGACCTCGAATAGCATATCCGCCGCCGCGGACCTCCTGAGATCTGAAGCAGCGCCTTAGCGCAGCAGAACCATCTTCCTGCTGGCCGTGAATTCTGCGGTTTGAATGCGATACAGATAGACGCCCGCTCGCAGGGGATTGCCTTCGGGGTCGTTGGCATCCCAAATCACTGTGTGCCCGCCGGCGTCCTGAGTTTCATCGAGCAGGCGCTCGATCAGGCGGCCGGTGAGATCATAAACGGTCAGGCTCACGCGGGCAGCACGCGGCAAATGATAGCGAATGGCGGTACTGGGATTGAATGGGTTGGGATAGTTCTGGCTCAACTCGAAGGCCGCTGGCGATTCCGGCAGCGCCGTGGTCACGCGGGTGGTGGTGTTGCGATACTTGTAGACCGTGCGGCCGGCGGCATAGCCCACCGTGTCGCCGAGAAAGCGGAAACGATTGAGCCGCACGCCGAATCCGGCTGATTGCCACGTCTCCCCGCCGTCACTCGTCTGGTAGGTCGGGTTGGTGCTGTTGCCGCCGATCCAGCCGCGCTGTTCATCAATGAAGCCGATGCCCTGCACGAAGTAGTAGCTGTTCGAGAACAGTTTCTCCTGCCAGGTGCGGCCGCCATCCGTGGTTTTGAGGAAGAAGATGGGTGATTCCCTGTTGCGTTGCAATGAGACATAACCGGTACGCCGTGTGGGAAAAGAAATCTTCCAGCACCATTCGCCGGTGCGGGTGGTGGTGAACCGTTTCTCCCACGTTTCGCCTCCGTCAGTCGTGTGGAGAATCACACCGCTGGAATTGTCATGATTCGCATTGGTCAGCCCGACGGCGAAACCGGTATCCGCATCAAAAAAGTAAACATCGATCAACCCAGCGGCATGTCCGCGCATGTCTTTCGTGCGCCAGGTGCGGCCGCGATCGGCTGTGCGCGCAAACGCCGCCGGTCCGCGCACCCGGCCGACGGCGCAAACTACCGAATCATTCACCACATGCATGCCGCACAACCCGGCAGGCGTGAATCCGACAAACGACTTCACCGGCAGCCAGTTGCGACCACCGTCGCTGGTTTGATAAAGCACGGTGCTGTCAGTGGCATTGAACTCGCCCGGCCCGACATTGCCGGCCCAGCCGTGCAGTGAATCGAGAAAACCGATTGACCGGAAATGCGCGGTGCTGCGCTCGAGTTGCAGTTGCCAGGAAATGCCGCCGTTGTCCGTGCGATAGATTTGGCCCGAGCCGTTGACGATCCAGCCGGTCGCGGCCGTCACGAAGTGAACATCATTGTAGCGCGTCAGAATCGGGACGGAACTGAGCGTCTGCCAGGTTTGGCCTGCCGCCGTTTGCCCCAGACAGGCCGGCAGCAGAACCGCCATCGCGCAGGCTGCTTTGCGCATCATTGTGATCTCCTCTCAGGGCAGCGGGATGCGGGCGACCACCCGCGTGCCGCGGCCGATTGCCGAAGTGATTGCGCACGTGCCGTGCAGTTTTTCTGCGCGGCTGCGCATATTGGTTAAGCCGTTGCCGCGGCCCTGGCCCAGGCGCGTGCTGGCGAAGCCCCGGCCGCAATCCTCGACCACCACCACCAGGGCCTTGCCTTCCAGTTGCAGGCGCACCGCCGCGCTGGCACTGCCGGAATATTTGGCCATGTTGGTCAGCGCCTCTTTTGCGATCAACAGCAAGCCGCGCCGCAATTCCGGATTTAGTTTCAGCCTGGCAATCGTGGGATCGACTTCAAAAGTCAGGGCGATGTTTTTCGCTTTGCAGATCTCGTTGGCAAAATTGCGCAAGCGATGCCACAGCGCCTCAAGCGAGTCATGTTTGGGATTGATCGACCACACGACGTCACTCATTTCCGTGGAAAGCTCGCGCGCCACCGTGCCCATGCGGCTGATGGCATTCTCGATGCTGTCAGGCGCCGCCGGGGAGGGGTTGCCGCCTGCTTCCGGCGCCGGCCGCGCGCGGTATTGGCGCAACGCGATTTCCGAGAGCAGGCCGATATGCGTCAAGCCCGCACCGATGTCATCATGCAAATCGGTGGCGATGCGGCCGCGGATCTTTTCAATCTCCAGCAGTCGCCGCACGCGCAGCCGCACCAGTAAAACCACCAGGCCGCTCAATCCCGCAGCGGCCAGCCCGAGGAACCACCAGCGCCGCCACAGCGGCGGAACAATGGTGAAGACCAGGCGCGCCGGCGCCCGGCTCACCACGCCGGCGGCATTGAGTGCCACGACCTCGAAGGTGTAGGTGCCCGGCCGCAGCGTGGCATAGGTCACCTGGCGCTGTTTGGTCGGACCCTGCCATTCGGTATCGGCGCCGATCAAGCGATAGCGATACTGCACGGCGCCGGCCTCGCGAAAGCTGATGCCGGCAAAATGAATCTCGCAGACGTTTTCGTCATGGGAAAACCGCAGCCCGTTTTGCAGGACGACCGCGCGGCCCTTCACCCGCAAGCCGGTGAGATGAATCGGCGGCGGCGCCGGCGCGAGGTCATCGCGCTCGGGCGCGTAGAGTGTCAACCCTTCCCACGTTAAAGCCCACACGCCGGAGGTCGCCGGCCACTTGCCCAAAGTGCCGATTTGCCTGCCGCGCATTCGTTCGGGAGTCACCAACTCGCGCGCTGTGGCAGATTTGGTGTACTGGATGCCCTGCGAAGTGCCGAGCCACATTCGGCCGCTGTGGTCCTCCACAAAGCAGTTCACCGCATTGCCCAACAAGCCATCCTTGGTGGAAATAGTCTCGCAACCGTTCGCCGAGAGGATCGCAATCCCGTGGAAGCGTGTGCCGATCCACATCTCGCCGTTGCTGTGCTGCAGCAAGGCGCGAATGAAGTTGTCCGGCAGGCCGTCTGCGGTGGTGAGTTTGCGTTGCAGCCGGTAGCCGTCGCCTTCCGGAGCAAAGACTGACAGGCCCTGCTCAAAGCCGCCGAACCAGAGGTTGCCGTCGCGATCCTGATGGATGGCCAGCACCGTGGCATCCGGTAGTCCGGTGGCCACGGTGTGCATGGCGCGCACGCGGCCACTGCTGAGATCGACTTGAACCACGCCGGCGTTCATCAGGCTGCACCACAAGTGGTTGTTGCGATCAATGATGAAGCCGAGCAAAATGGCTTGCGGCAGTTCGCTGCCCGCCGCCAGAGTGCGGCCGGCAGTCAGTGTGGAGGGCTGGCGCAGATGGCGCGTCACGCGGTACTCCCGCAATCCGCCTTGGGCGAAACAAACCCAGAGGCTACCGTCGCGCGCGAAGTCAACGGAGTAGATACGGCCGGGCAGTTCGGGGCGCTCCAGGCGGTGCAGGTATTTTTCCCACTTGTCGCCGGGATTCTTCCAGATTTCCCACAGGCCGGCACCGGAAGCCACGAAGAAATGCCCGGCAGAATCCACGGCCGCGGCGCGATTCATGGCCGAGGGCCGCAAGTCCGTGAGGGGAAAATCAAAGCTGGCGCGCTCGGCCAATTTGCACAGGCCTTTGCTGAAACCGCCGAACCAGAGATTGTCCTCGCGATCGCGCCGGCTGCAGGCAATGGTGTTTTCGAGCAGGCCATTCTCAGTGGTGTAGCGAATGATTTCGCCCTCGGCAAAATCATCGCGGTGGATGAATCCGATGCCGTCGCCGGTGCTGATCCACAAATAACCGTACTGGTCAACGATAACGCTCAACCCGCCCAGCCGCGAGGCGCCAAACGACAAGCGCCGCGCCGCAACAATCTCGCGGTCACGAATATGATAGACGGTACTGTCGCGCGCCACGATCCAAATGTCGCCTCGCTCATCTTGCGTCATGCCGAATGCCGGTTCGGAAAAATGCCGTATCGTCAGCAGGCGTTGTGCCTGCCGCTGCTGCGGGAGATACCGGTAAACATGGGCATCGATCCCGACGAGGAGAAGGCTGTCGCTGATCGGATGAATGAAGGATACGGCACCGGTTTGGTTGTCGATGGGAATCAAGCGGGCGCGGCCCTGCTGCACCATGTAAACGCCGGCATAAGTGCCGCACCATAGTGTGCCGGCGCGATCTTCGATCAGATCGTGCACGCTGTTGCCGTCGGCGGAGCCGGTTGCATCCAGCCGGAAGCTGGTGAACCTGCCGCGTTCGAAGCGGGCGACGCCGTCCTGCGTTCCGATCCACATCACGCCGGGGCTGGCTTGGCTGGCGGCCAATGCCCAAACCTGATTCACCGGCAGGCCGTCCACCACGCTGTAAGAACGGAATTGCACGCCGTCAAAAACCGCCAACCCTTCATTCGAGCCGATCCAAAGATAGCCGCCCGAGTCCTGCTCCATGGCCGTAATCCAATTGGAAGGCAAACCATCTTTGGTGGTGTAATGTTCGAACGGAAGAACTTGTGCAGCGCTCTCCGCAGCGAGGACAAATAGCAGGAAGAGCCAGCCAAGGTTGTGGAGGGCAGTCTTTGTTCTGAGGGTCATGCGGCGCAGCGCAGGGTAGGGCAACGCCCCGGATAGATGATCAATTCAAACCGATCAAAGAAAATCGCCAACTGATAGAAACAACCCAACCGATGGAATAGAATTGTATCGGTTGGGTTGTTTCCATCAATTGGAGATACCTCTTTTCTTTTGAGGCAACAGTTTCTATTTGAAGCAATCAACTTCCCTTGTCCTTATCAAGAGAGGGGAGTTGCCAGCATTCTTCTGACTCGCTTTCTTACTTTTCTCTCAAGAGCTGGAGCTGGGGGAAGTGAGTCGTTGGGCATCAACAGATTTAACTTGACCTTGCCAAGTTAGCCGCTACTTGAATATTGCATCATTTCGTGCCCTTTTTTCCTGAGAATCAATTCTCAGGCTGAAGGCTGAGGTTGCCTCAAGGCAACTGACCACCTTTGGCAGCGGCGCCCCGCTCAAGATGAGACCAGCGCCAACCGCGCCATCCCTGCCAGTGAGTTCTTTGCCATTTGACGGCCGAAGTGAAGAACAGCCGGCTCGTGCGCACGAGGCCGGCTGTTCCATTTTCTTCACGCGGAAAATGCACTACGGTGCCATGGCCGGCGTCGTGCTCACGGCTTTGAAAGCATTCAGAATGCCGCCGGTCACCATCTTGCCCTGCAGCCCGGATTTGATGTCGACCGAGTTCATCAGGTGTTGCTTTAACTGCAAGTTGGTGAGACCGGGAAATTGCGCCAGCGCCAGCGCCGCGATGCCGCTCACGTGCGGGGTTGCCATCGAAGTACCGGAGAGGGATTGATAGCTGTTGTTGGGCGTGGTGCTGAGAATGTCCTTGCCGGGCGCGGCCAAGTCCACGCTGGTGAGACCGTAGTTGGAACCGGGCGTCGGCAACACATTGCCCACGCAGCCGCAGATGCCGCCACCACCGCCGGAGCCGAACAGCGCGAGATTGCCCTTGTTGTCGATGGCCGCCACCGCCAGCACGTTTTCGACTTCGTAGTTCGAGGGATAATTCGGCGTGGCGTCGTTGTCCGTGCCGTTATTGCCGGCAGCCGCAACAAACAAGGCATCCTGCTGGTTCGCAAATTTGATCGCATCTTCCAGCGCTTGCGAGCGACCGCCGCCGCCCCAACTGTTGTTCATCACGTGCGCGCCAAAGCGGGCGGCATAGGTGATTGCTTCCACCGCGTCCGACAGGCTGCCCGAGCCGCTGCTGCTGAGAAATTTCAACGGCATGATGCGGACGTTCCAATTCACGCCCACCACGCCCACGCTGTTGTTGCCTGCGGCGCCAATGGTGCCCGCCACATGCGTGCCGTGAATATTGTCATCGAAGGGATCGTTGTCGCGATTGACGAAATCCCAACCGCGCCAGTCATCGATGTAACCGTTGTTGTCATCGTCGATGCCGTTGCCGCTGCGCGGATCATTGGGATCGGCCCAGGGATCCTCGCCGGGATTGGTCCACATGTTGGCGCTGAGATCGGGATGCTTGTAGTCCACGCCAGTGTCAATCACCGCCACCAACACCTCGCTGCTGCCTTTCTGCACGTCCCACGCCTCGGGTGCGTCCACGTCGGCGTCCGCTGTGCCGCCGGTCTGGCCGGTGTTGTTGAGGCCCCAAAGCTGGCTGAATTGTGGATCGTTGGGAATTTCGCTGGCATAGTAGAGATAATTGGGCTCGGCATAAACCACGCCCGGCCGGCTTTGCAGCTCATCGACCAGGGTGTTGACGTCTTTGCCCGTCGTGTCGCGCACCACGAAAATGTCGCTCGGCCCGACCGACTTGGAGGAGGGCATGGCCGCCATCAAGCTGGGGTCACTGACTCTGACCACGACTTCGCCGGGAACGAACAACGGCCGTTGCTCCTGCTGGGTCGTTTGCCCGCTGAACATCATGGCCAGCAGTAACAGGGCCAACAGGCTCCACCATTTTTTCATGAAATGTCCTCCACAGTGGGAATGATGATTCTGCCGGCGCCAACCCAATGGATTAACAGAATGGCGCCGGCGTTTGGGATAGCAAGCAGGGGGGGAGCAAAAGCCGGGTGGCAGCAGACGAGCCGGCGGCTGTGGCTCGCGGCGAACGCGCGCCGCCGCAATTGCGCTGCCCGCGGCACTTACGGCTTCTCGGGAATGCGATATTCGAGATTCGGCTCCGCGTATTCAACCTGGGGATGGGCACGGCACTTTTCCAGTACCTGATCGAGTGATTGCCCGGCCGGCAGGCGATAGACGCGCACGCCGATCGCCGGCAAATCACGCACCTGCTCCAGACCCAACGCGGCAGTGAAGGCCTGCACCGAGTCGGCCAGCGCCGCCGGTTTGAACTTGATCAGAACCTCCGGTGGCCGGGCGGCGGCGGTGTTCGCCGTTGTGGCTTCGCGCTGTTGTTCGGCTTGATTGCAGGGCGGCAAGAGAGAGGCGGTAACGGCGGCAAACATGAGTGCAATGAAGAGCTTCATGAGTCTTGAGAAACGAGGCAGAGGAGGTTGCCGTGTCTCTGCCTGGTTGCATTGCGCCGGTGGCTGCGGAGGGCTAAGAGGCAGCGCCGGTCAACGATCGGCAACTGGCTGCAAAGTAGCAATCCCAAGCTGCGATGTCAACCGGAATTTGCAGCGCTCACTGCCAGGTCGCGCGCAGAATGGAGAGTTGTTTGGCGCTCAACAAGGTTTGCTGGCGGAAAATGATGATGCCCGTTGCCGGCGCCTCCAGGCCGTGCAGCACGGCCGCGCTGAATTCGTCATCGGGCACTTTGTGCGCCCCGCCGAGATCGGTTTGGATGATGGGACACACCGGCTTGTTGGTTTCGCGCGCGGTGTATTGCACGAACTGCGAAATCCACTCCACCGGCCGGCCGCAGAGTTCGTGGTAGAGCATCGGAGAGAAGACGTCGAAATGGCTGCTGAGGCGGCGGTAATCCTGGCCCAACATGTTGATCAGCGCGCGGCCATATTCTTCGCGCTGCCAGGGCACGCTGAACAGTCCCAGTACTACTCCTGGCTTCTTGGCAATCGTTTCGCGCGCCTGCTGGGCAAAGTCTGCAATCACGCCGATCTTGTAGATGATCCACTCGCGGCGATGGTGAGTGAGAATCCAGTTGGCTTTGGCAGCGAGCAGGCCGGCTTTGGCATTTGCCGGACCGCCGTTGCTCGTGTCGATCGGCAGGTCTTCCGGAATCACCAAGCTGCTGCTGCGTTCGAAATCCGCCAGCGTCGAGTCGCAGAAGCAGGTTTCCAGCAAATCCGGAGTGGGCGTTTCCCAGTGGCCGCTGAAGCGCAGAAAGTCGAGCCAGATGCCGTCGAAACCGGCATCGCGTTTTTGTGCAATCTGGCGCAGGAGGCGCGGCCAATACCAGCGCTGCGTCGGGCAAATGCCGTTGCCGGGCACCGCGGCCACGCGATTGCCCTGGCGATCCACCGGCCGGAGCTGGGGATACCGCCGCCAAGGCGCATTTCCGCCGAAGACATTCATCGTGGTGTAGACTTTGACGCCGATGGATTTGAGTGTCTGGTGCAGTTCCGGCGAAATCGTATCCACAAAAACCGCATTGATGTTGTTTTGATAAAGCGCGGCCGCGGTTTCCTTGGGCGTGCCGGCAAACGGGCCTTCCGGCGTGAAGCCCCACAGCGCACGCGTTTGCGCTTGCGCCCAGGCTGCCGGGCCCGTGCTGCCGCAAAGGGTGAAGGTGAGCAAAAGGGAGAGGTAGAGTTTCATATCAAGTATCACCGGTGAAAAATCAGCAGAACTGTTGAGTCAGGTGGCCGTCCGAAAACACTACCGCCCGGGCGCTTCAGCATGAACAAGAACATCGCGCGTGTGCGGCGGCGCGACTTCAAGCGCGTTTAGATTGAAAACCATGCCGCCGTCGCGCCGTCCGTACCACGCCGTGCTAGATGCCGCCGCTGCCTTATGCTCAACTATCCTTCAATGGTAGCGGTGGCGGGGCATGATGTGGGCTGCTCCCGCTCAGGTATCTTATCGCAACGCTCCCGAAAACTATTTCCAGGGTAGAGCTTGTCGAAGCCAATTCCAGCTTGAACTCTGCCAACCCGCTAGTATCAAGGTTGATACCCACCCAGTCAGATCTCACTTTCTCAATCAGATCGCTTGAGGCAACGCACGTGGTGCCGAATATCATCTCCCCTTCAGACATGCACCTGGTGCCCCAACTCATTTGAGATTGAACGAGGAAGCAACGCTGGAAGGTGATTTCGGCACGCCGTGAGATTTGTTTCTCCCAATCTTCAAGCAAATCAAGGATCAGCACCACTTGGTCTGCAGAATCGGTACGAATGAACTTTATTTCATGCAGAACACTGTCATGCCAGAACAAACTACCGAGTAATTCGATAGCGCCGCTAGACACGTCCCGTTTGATGATTTCAGTCTCTTCGCTCATTTCTAGTTACCACGCAGGCGATCTAACACGTCTTATTCGACTGGGGCACGCTACAGGGCCTCACGGTCGGTGGTTTTTTCATTTCTGGACAGACACTGAGCATAATTACAACGTTGAGTACACCCTGTCTTCTCCCGAAGGGATCAGGCTGGCCCCTCAACGTGGTCGCATGTAATAGCTCACGGGCATTGCCCTGGGAACGGATGAGATTTGTCGCATGCTGACCCGACGGGGCGTCATACCTGACGTGGCTATGACGCCCCGTCGGGGCTTGTTGATGTCTCATGATCACTGGTTTTCCAGGGTGTTGCCCTTCGCTTCTGCATTTCGCCTCCTTCGGGGCTGCTTGACTTTGCCTTGGAATTCGACGCAACGTTGTAGTACTATTTTCCAACGGATCGATTCAATCCCGCGGAGGGATTCCATCGGTTGGGTTGTTTCTATTCGTTGGAAAATTTTTGAGCTGTCCGCAGGGCGCAATTCCTCAGCTTGTCTAAATGACTTGCCCAGGCTTTTGTTGTGTCTCCTCCCGCAACGCTTCCGCTAAAATCTCGATCACATGCAGCGCCTGGCGGCCGGTGGCGTGTTCGATTTGATGCCGGCAACTGAAGCCGTTGGCCACCACGCGATGCTCCGCGGGCAGCGCGCTGAGCGCAGGAAACAGGCGCTGGCCGCCGATCTTCAGAGAAAGCGCGTAATGCTCCTTTTCATAACCAAAGACGCCCGCCATGCCGCAACAACCGGAATCCACTTCGGTGACGTTGCAGCCCGCTGCTTGCGTGAGCGCGGCTTTCGAAGTCTCCGTGCCGAACAGCGCCTTGTGATGGCAATGGCCGTGATAGAGAATATTCTGCAGCAGCGGCTTGAAGGCAACCGGTGCCTCGTTTTGCTGGAGATGCTGCATCACGAAATCCTCGATCAGCAGGAAATGCTCGGCCACCATTTTGGCTTTGTCGATCTCGCGCACCAGGTCGGGATAATCTTCCGTCACTGCCGAGACACAACTCGGCTCGCAACCGACAATCGTCAAACCCTGCTCGGCAAACACCGCGAGCCGATCGACAACCGCTTCCGCGCGCGGCCGCGCTGCCCGCAACCTGCCGTTGGAGATGAGCGGCCGGCCGCAGCAGCCGGCATCGGCCAGCACCACGCGATAGCCCAGCGCCTCCAAGACTCTGACCGCCGCTTTGCCAATGTCAGGCTCGTGGTAAGAAAGAAATGTATCATTGAAGAGCACGACTTGCGGACGCTGGAGATCATCATTGTCCTGGATTTTTCGGCGCTTGAACCACCGGCCAAAACTCTCTGCGGCATAGAGCGGCAGCACGCGGCGACGGTCGACGCCGAGCGCCATTTCAAAAAACCGGCGCATGGCATTGCTTTGCAGCAGGCGATTGGTCAAGCCGGGAAAGAGAGTGCCGAGGCGGCCGAGCACCTCCGGCCGTGTGAACAAATGCACGCGCAGCGGCGTGCCGTGCTCGTCATAGTAGTGCGCCAGAAACTCGTATTTCAATTTGGCAACATCGACGTTGGAGGGGCATTCCGCCTTGCAGCCTTTGCAGGCCAGACACAAATCGAACACTTGCCGCAGCCGCGCGGTGGTGAATTGCGCTGGGGAGATTGCGCCGGTGAGCGCGGCGCGCAGCGCATTGGCGCGGCCGCGAGTGGAATGTTCCTCGTCGCGGGTCGCCATGTAGGAGGGGCACATGGTGCCGCCCAGGGTTTTGCGGCAGGCGCCCACCCCGGTGCACATTTCGACGGCGCGGTCAAAGCCGCCATCCGCCTGAAAGTGAAAATGCGTATACAGCGGCCGCGCGTGATAATGCGGGCCGAGGCGCAGATTCTCCGCGATGTCCTGCGCGTCCACGATCTTGCCGGGATTGAAGCGGTTGTGCGGATCGAAGGCGGCCTTGATTTCGCGAAACGCCTGATAGAGCTGCGGGCCGAAGAAGACGGGATTGTGAAAGCTGCGCACCAGGCCGTCGCCGTGTTCGCCGCTCATCATGCCGCCGTAGTGCATCACCCGCGCCAGCACTTGTTCGGAAATGCTGCGCATCAGGCGGACATCTTCGGCTTGTTTGAGATTGATAATCGGCCGCACGTGCAGCAACCCGACGCTGGCGTGGGCATACATCGAAACTTCGCGGCCGTGGCGCTGCACGATGGCGATGACGTCGCGTATGTAGTCCGGCAGCACCGCCACCGGCACGGCGGCATCCTCGATGAACGGCAGCGGCTTGAAATCGCCCTTCATGCTCAGCATCAAGCCCAGGCCGGCCTTGCGCAAGCTCCACACGGTGTTTTGCTCCGCCGGCCGCAGGGCGCGAGTGCAGGCATAGGCCCGGTGCTGCCGTTGCAACTCGCCTCCCAGCTTTTCGAGCTTGGGCAGAATTTCGTCGAGGTGATCGCCGAAGAATTCGATCACCAGCATGGCGTGCGGCGCGCCTTGCACGAAGGACGCGGCGCGCTTGCGATTCTCGAGGTTCTGCGCCGCGAGCGTGAGGATGAGATGGTCGAGCAATTCCACCGCCGCCGGCTGGTATTCCAAAATTGCGGCAGTGGCGCGCAGCGCATCGAAGAGATCGTCAAAATGCGCGAGCAAAAGCGCGGTGGCCTTGGGCAGCGGCGCCAGGCGCACGGTGGCCGCGGTGAGGAAAGCGAGCGTGCCTTCCGAGCCGCATACCAGTTTGGCGAGATTCCACTGCGGTTGATCGAGCAGCTCGTCGAGCGCGTAGCCACCGGCGCGGCGCATGACTTTGGGAAAGCGCGCGCGGATTTCATCGGCGTGGGTGCGCACGATGCGCTGCGTCTCGCGATGAATCCGGCCTTCGAGATCCGGCTGCCGGCATTTTTCCTCATAGGCCGCCGGCGAAAGCGCGCCCCAATTCACCACGCTGCCGTCGGAAAGCACGGCCTCCAGCGCCAGCACTTGATCGACGGTCTTGCCGTAGCGAATCGAATGCGCGCCGGAAGAGTTGTTGGCAATCATGCCGCCCACGGTGGCGCGATTGGAGGTGGCCACATCCGGCGTGAAGTGCAGGCCGCTGGGCTTGAGCTGCTCGTTCAAATTGTCGCGCACGAGGCCCGGCTCCACTCGCGCCCAGGCTGCTTCCTGGTTGAACTCGAGCACACGCGTCAGGTATTTGGAGCAATCGACCACCAAGGCCTGGCCGACCGCCTGGCCGGCGAGGCTGGTGCCGCCGCCGCGCGGCAGGATTGCAACGTCATACTTGATCGCAGTGCGAACCGCCTGAATCGCCTCCTCACGATCGCGCGGCAAAACCACGCCCACCGGCGGAATTTGATACAAGCTTGCATCCGTGCTGTAGAGATAGCGGGTCACCTCGTCGAACAGAACTTCTCCCCGCAGTTTGCGTTTCAATTCGGCTTCTAACTTGGCGGCGTCGGAGGCTTTCATCTTCACAAAATGGAATTTTTGCGGTGAACGGGGATTGAACGCGGTGAATATACGCTTTCATCCGGCAGGATCAAAGCAGGAAGCATTGCGGCAATGATGAGGAAGAGAACGGTTGCAGAAGATTTTCCCGCGGCAGTTGAGAACTGCCGCGCATGAGAGGATCGCTGCCGGCGAGCTGCGCAAAGTCGCCGCCAACGACGGCAGTTTCACAGCAAGTAAGCTTGCGCCAGTTCGCGATACTGCGCGACTTGCTGCGCCTGCCACTTTTCATCGCGGCCCAACTCCTGCGCCAGCAACTGCGCCACCGCCGGGGCAATGGCCATGCTGGCGGCGGCGTCCAGCAGCAGCGCGCGTGTGCGCCGCGCCAGCACGTCGGCCACGCAGCGCGCCATTTCATGCCGTGCCGCCCACACGACTTCCACGGCACGATAAGGCAGATTGGGATGCAACTGCGCGGCCAGCCCCTCCTGCGCCGCCATCAACTCGTGCAGCGCAGCGGCCTCGGAGCCGTAGACCGACCAGTGCGATTGGCTGTCCGCTTCCGCCTGCCAGCCGTGCAGTCGCAGGCTGTGCGTGTTGGAGGCCTGCTCCGGCAAACCCGCCATTTCCGCGGCTTGATCGATCGTATCCTGCGCCATCTTGCGGTAGGTGGTCCACTTGCCGCCGGTGATGGTGAGCAGGCCGGAGGGCGAGATGATCAGGCTGTGATCGCGCGACAATGCTGCCGTGGTGGCGGCCTCGTGTGACTTCACCAGCGGCCGCAAGCCGGCGAACACACTCAGCACATGCGCCGGCGTTGGGTCTTGCGTGAGGTAGCGCGCCGCGTGTGTGAGCAGAAAATCCACTTCGGCTGCCAGCGGCCGCGGCTCCATGTGAATTTCATCGATGGGCGTGTCCGTAGTGCCGACCAGCGTGCGATTGTGCCAGGGGATGGCAAACAGCACGCGGCCGTCATCCGTGTGCGGCACCATAATGGCATGATCACTCGGCAGAAATGACCGGTCGAGCACGAGATGAATGCCCTGGCTCGGCACGATCAAATTGGGCGCTTGCGGATCGTCCATCTGCCGAATCGCATCGCAAAACACGCCGGTGGCGTTGATCACAACGCGCGCCTGTAATTCGAAGCTTTCACCGCTTTCCACCTCTTCGGCGGCCAAGCCGGCAATCAGGTCGCCGGATTTCAGCAACGCAGTGACCTTGAGATAGTTGATCACGGTGGCCCCCAGCCCGGCGGCAGTCTGCGCCAGGCAAACGGCCAGCCGGGCATCGTCGAACTGGCCATCATAGTAGATCACCCCGCCGCGCAGGCCCTCCGGCTCGAGCGTGGGAATGCGCTGCAGCGTTTCTTCGCGCGAGAGATTTTGCGAGGGACCCAATCCCAGTTTGCCGGCAAGCATGTCATACAACTTCAGGCCAATGCCATAGAACGGCCCTTCCCACCAATCATACAGCGGCACCACGAACGCCAGATGATGCACGAGCTGCGGCGCATTCTGGCGCAGCAGGCCGCGTTCGTGCAGCGCCTCCAGCACCAGCGCGAGATTGCCCTGTCTGAGATAGCGCACGCCGCCATGAATCAACTTGGTGCTGCGGCTCGAAGTGCCTTGCGCGAAGTCGCCCTGTTCCAGCAGCAGGGTGTGATAGCCGCGCGCCGCGGACTCCACTGCAACGCCCAAGCCCGTGGCGCCGCCGCCGATGATAATCACGTCCCACTGATCGATCGATCGCAGCCGTTGCAGCATTGCGAGGCGATTCATGATTCCTCCACGGTGCATTGAATGTCCAGCGGCGCTTGCTGATGATCAATAAACAGTGTTCGTCCAACAACAGCACCGCCCGGGCGCTTCGCCATGAACAGCAGCAGGCTTTATTTGACTTGTACACGCTTCAGGGCCAAGCGCACGGGCGGTTTCTTCATCTCTGGACTGACACTAAATAAATAGAGGGCCATGAAGGCAATCGCCACTGCCCCAGAAGAAACTCCAAAAGATCTTCACGACAAGCTTCTACTCGACAAATCCCCAATTCTGAAAGTCCTCCTAATCCTGTCAACAATCAATACCGCAGATCAGAGGGCGGCAAAAATTGTATCCAACTGATCAACGCCGGATTGCAGCAGGAAGCCGGGGTTGCGGCCATAGCTCTTGACACCGACCACGAAGAGATTCGGCTCGCCGGTGTGCAAATCCTGCGGCGAAACGCTGATGCGTGCCAGGCAGTCGGTCACGTTGGTGAGGGCGCGGTAAAGCCCGCGCACGCCCTCTGAAACGCTGGAGAACTCCGCCGTGGTTTCACGCAACATCTCGAGATTCGGGCGATAGCCGGTGAGCGCGATCACCTCATCGACTGCGATTTCTTCCGTACTCTTCCAAATCTTGAGCGCCACGCGCAACGCTGCTTCCGGGGCAGCGACTCGGAATTCCTCGATCGTGGCGCGTCGCAGCACGCGCATCTGCGGCGGCGGATTCTGCGCCAGCGCATTGGCGGCCGCGACAATTGCCGCGCGTTCGGTGAGCGGGTCATCCGCCACTTCCGGCACCGGCTTGGTGCGATCCGAACGCACCGCCCAAATCACCCGCGTCTGCGGCGCGCGTTGCAGCAGCTCATGCAGCGCGACGATCGTGTTTGCCGCGGAATGGCCGTGGCCGAGCAGCAGAATGCGCTTTCGCTGCAGCCGCTCCGCGAGTTGGGCGACGTCCGGCGGATGGCGGAGGATGCGGCCATGGCAGAGGCGTTCGCCCGGCGCCGGCATGCCGGCGACACCACTCCAGTTCGGCTGGCTGAACACGCCGCTGGCATCGAAAACATACTCGGCTTGGTAAACCTGCTCGCGGCCTTCGCGGTCTTCCGCCAGAATGCGAAAGCTGCGCTCGCTGCGCAAAGGGTGATTGGGCAAGCCGGTTTTGCCCAAGCCCGCGCGCGTCACTGCCAGCACGCGGCGGCCGATGTGAATGCATGGCTGCAGACTCGCCGACTGCGCCAGCGGCTCCAGCACGCGCTGCACGAATTCATTGCCGGTGAGAATGGCCTCCGCCGGCGGCAGTTGGCCGGCCAGCAGCGCCTGCGCCCGCCCGGAAAGATTCATGCGCATGGGCGAGAACATGCGAATGTGCCCCCATTGCCGCAGGTGTTCGCCGACACGGCCGGCTTCCAGCACTGTGGTGTGAATGCCGCGTTCAAGCAAGCGCAGTGCGGTTTCCAGGCCAATCGGCCCGGCGCCGATCACGACTGCGCGCTTTGGGTTTGTGGATGATTGTGTCATGCGACTCACGAGTCTGGGTGAGGTGTGAAGCAAGCACGCCGGCTGCCTGCGAGTTGCGGCCCGGCGCGCGGCCTTAGTCTTCCCGTGCCTGCACGTTCAAGGACTGAATGTGATGCACCAATGACGTGCCGGCGCGCAACGAGGCGCCGACGTGAACGGCCTCGGCCATCTGCTCCGGTGTTGCGCCTTCCTTGATCGAGCCGGTGGTCCAGGCCTCGATGCAATAGGGGCATTGCAGCACATGCGCCACCGCCAGGGCGATGAGGGCTTTGGACTTTTTGTCGAGCGCGCCGTCTTGATGACATTCGTTGTACCAATCCAGCCACATCTTGAACAATTTAGGTGAAGGCCCGCCGACTTCGCCGAACCGCGCCAAATCTTCACTCAGGTAATAGCTGGGCATATCGCTCTCCCGTGGGGTGAATGAAAAAAGATGAGTGCGTTTGCGCAGCGCAAGCGGCATTGCCGCCGCTCGCTTCGCTGCAAAGAATCAAAACTTGCCGCGGCTGCGTTCCTTGCCCGGCAGGATTTCAAGGCAGGTCGTCCACCATCCCGTCAGCACGGTGTCGATGAACTCCTGCGGCAGTTTTTCTTCGGCCATTTCGCGTGCCAGGCGAAGATGGTCATACGCCAGCGGATGATACTCGACTTTCACAGCCGGCGTGAATTCCACCGTGCTGTACCAGACGTTGGTGTGCCCGTCGTTTTCCGGCCGTCCGATGACACCGACGTTGGCAAACAACTTGTTTCCCGCCAGACGGCGCTGCCACTTGATGCCGGTGTGGGTCGCGAGAATCACGTCCGCCGCGTAATCGTGAAAGAGTTTTTCGAGGAAATGATCGGGCGTGGCGGTTTCCCACAGAAATTCATTGGTCTTGCGCGGTGAGCCGTGGCAAAGCAGCACGCGGCAGCCCAATGCGGTGAAGCGAATGAACGGCGGCAGGCCGCGCTGATAGGCTTTGAATTCCGGCGAGGTGTGCGCCAGAGTATAGTCGTAGCTGATCTGCGCGAAGTAATTGTCGCGCGGATCGGTGTAGCCGCACTGGCAATCCTGCAGATCATGGCCGATGCTGTTGTCATAGTTGCCCTGCACCACCTGCACCCGGCCTTCGATGAGCAAGGGATAGACGCGATTGGGGTGCGGCCCAAAGGCGCCGAGATCACCCAGGCAGAAAATGGCATCAGGCTGCAGCCGGCTCACTTCCCGCAACAACGCGGTGAGCGCGAGATAGTTGTTGTAAACTCCACCGAAGGCCACAATGCGGCGAAAGTCAGTCGTGCCGAGGTTCATGCGTCACGTGCCGGGGCATAGTTGCTGCAGATGGCGCCGCTGAGATAGCAGGTATAACAGGCTTGATGGCGCATGGGGAAGGGGCGCAGGGCCTCGGCCAGGGAGTCGCCCAGTTTGGCGTCCGGTTTTTCGATGAGAATCGGACACACGAACACCCCGCGATCGGTGGCAATGCGGCTGCTGCTGCAGAGCAACAGGCCGGTGTCATAGCCCTCCATCATTTCCGGCGTGACGCGTTCCACCGGCAGGTAGCCGCGCTCGCGTTCCGCCTCGCGGCCCAGCCGGAGCTGCGGCAGAATCTTCAAGCGCGGGCGGGTGTAGCCGAGAGCCGCCAACGCCTCCCGAAAGCCGGCCAGCACCTGATCGTGCTCATGCTCCGGCCAGCTTTGCATGCAGGTGATGATCGGCAGAAAGCCGGCTTGCACCAGATTCGCGACGCCCTGCAGCGCGCGGCGAAATGTGCCGCTGCCGCGGATCGGATCATTGGTGGCGGCGGAAAAACCATCCAGGCTGAGGCGCAGCTCGAGGGTGTAGGGGCTGTCTGCCGCCATTTGCTGCAGGGCGCGGGCGGTTTGAGGAGAGAGCAGCAGGCCGTTGGAAAGCACGCTGGCCGGGCCGAGCGCGAGGGTGTCGCTGAGAATGCCGAGCATCTCCCGGTTCATGAACGGCTCACCGCCGGTGAAATAGTATTCCTTTACGCCCAAACGCACGGACTCGGCGAGGTATTCGCGTACCTGCCGGCGGGACATGAAACCGAAGGA
The DNA here is from genome assembly GCA_023150945.1 of bacterium. Lineage (NCBI taxonomy): Bacteria > bacterium. Next base: position 324,798 of record JAKLJX010000001.1, read on the forward strand.
ATGATTCTTGGGGCTGCAACTGATGAAACAGTGGGTGCACCAGAGATTGCAGATCGTGCCGCCCACTTGCAACCACAACGCGTCGAGCTGGTGCAACGGCACGCGTGGCGCGGCACTGAGGGGCTGAACAAATTCAACTTTCGCGGCGGGCATCGTTGGGCATTCCTCTTCACCGTGTCAATCCACATATGCAGGTTGTGCTTGTCTACAACGGCAATCTAGGGGAAGTTATTCCCCGGCGCAACAGGAAACTGCGCAGCGGTGATTTGTGGGTTTGGCAATCTGGCAGGCAAGGCATGGGCCGCGGCCGACGGCGCTGCGGGTGGGTGCTGGTCGCAAACGGGCGCAGCCTGTCACAGCGCTACAGCAGCCATTCGCTGCGATTTTCGCGGCGTTCCACTGCGCCAATCAGCTTTTGCAGAAAGGTGTGATAGTCGGCGAGGTTGCGATCGAGGCGCAAAGCCGTGGCGAGTGATTCGATGGCGGAGCTGTAGTCCTCGTCCAGCAGGGCGAGGTAGCCGAGCGCGAGCAGGGCATGCACGCAGCGCTGATCGAGATTGAGGGCGGCGAGGTATTCCTGCTGCGCGGCGGCTCTGGCGCCGGCGAGCAGATGCAGGTTGCCGACGAAGCAGTGCACGGTGGCGGAATCCTTGATGCGCGTTTGCAGCGGCAGCATGATCTGCAAAGCGCGGGCATAGTCACCATGTTCGTAGTGCTGCATCACCTGCGCCATCTCCGGCGTGGCGCCGCTGAAGCGGTAGCGTTTGTGCAGCAGCTTGCCCAGCGGAAATGCCGCCAGCAGCTCCTGCAGGAATTGCTGGCTCTCGGCTTCGGCGTCGACCGGTGCGGGCGCGCTGCCCGGTTGTGCATCCGCGCCGGCGGCTTTGCGCGGCCGCGCCGGCCAGGGTTGCAGCCAGCGGCCGTTTTGTTTCAGATATTGTTCGATGCGCTCGCGCGTGAGCGTGTAGCTCTCTTCTTCATCGAGATGCGCGATGATCTCTTCGACGCCGGCTTGCGGGTTTTCGCGCAATACCTGCAAAATGGCCTGCTCCTGGCTGGTGGTCATGAATTTGTCAGCCAGCTCGCAGCCGCCTGCTTCCGCATGCTGCTTGTCCAAATCGCGCAGGATGTTCTTCAGCGCGATGACGGTGATGTCATCGTGCGTGATTTGATCGCCGGCAAAGCGCTGCAGCAGGCCGCGCAATTCCATCAGGAAATCGGTGGGCGCAAGCTCGCCGTGCTGCATGATGAAATCAATCAGCCGCTGCCGGCCAAAGTATTCGCCCGCACCGTTGCGCACCGAGAGCAGGCCGTCGCTGTAGAGCACGAGCAGGTCATTTTGGGTGAGCGCGACTTTTTCACTTTCGATCGTGCTCAGATTGGGGGCAAAGCGGCCGTTCGCCTCGTCCGGAATGGCGGACATCCGGCCCAGCGGCGCGCCCGAGGTATTCAACAAAAAGATTTGACCCAGCGCCGGGCGGTAAACCAGCATGGGCAGGTGGCCGGCGCTGGCAAAATGCAACAGCCGCTTGTTTTGATCGAAGATCGCATAGAAGGCGGTCAGCCGGAAATCCGTGGTGCAGGATTCCGACAGGCATTGATCGAGATAGCGCAGTGTGGCCGCGGCGGAAAGACCCGTGCTGTTCGAGCGCAAAACCGTTTTCAACACCGGCGAGCTTTCTTCCGGCATTTTGCCGGTCATGTCCGCCAGCAGCACGCCCACCCGGTTTTCTCCGAGAATGAGAAAATCAACCTGGTCGCCGGCCTCCTGCGCCGCGGGCAAATACAAATAGTCGATCAGCAGCCCGCTGCGTTCCTGGCGTTTGCGCGGAATGTAGGGGAAAATCGTGGCCTCGTCTTCGTTGGCATTTTGGCGCGGCTGACGCAGCTCCAAGTTGCCATTGCGTTCAGAGGGACGCTGGGCGGCGGTTTCGGCAGAGGAGGAAGTTGAGATGGGCTGGCCGGTGACACGGGCACGTTCGCTCAGGCTGCCCCGTTGTGTATTCAAAAGCGCAGGGCCGCTGGCTGACAGTGGATTGTTTTCGAGATTTGCGTGCATGGCCATTTAACGAGCGTCGCCGTTCGCTTCCGCAAGCGGTTCGCGTGGCTGGCAGGGACACGATCGAGTTGCCAAAAGCTCTCCGTCTCATAGCCACTCACGTCGCGGGCTTGAAAGAGCAGGAGCAGCCGGAGTCACATTCCTCTGCCCGTCAGGCAAACCCGCTCGCCAAAATAGGTGCGAGACTCATCAGGGAGGAGAAAGGGCATACTGAATCGCGCCATGCCCTCGCCAGGAGCTGTGCGAAGATGTTGTCACCGTGTTGAATTGCCGGCAATATACCATCATGTCACACCTTTGTCAAGCGAAAACTCGGATGCACGGGCAATCCTCCCGCGCCGCTGGAGCCGTGCCGGTATCCTGACGCACTCTGGTTTTCGAGCTTGAATGTCAGCCTTTTGCTCCTTATCTTGCCGCTGCGCAAAAAGACGAAGCCGCACCAAACCGATGGAAAGGCCCAGCCATGAAGCGCAAAATCGGAATTCCCTACAATCTCAACAGCGTGCACAGCCTGCGCAACTCGGAAGGTCAGCCTCTGGGAGCCTGGCTGCTGCAGTCCGTTTCCCCCATTCTCCTGCGCATTTTCTACGACGAGAAGTTCTTCTATCGCGAAATTCTCCACTTTGGTTGAGTCCGCCTGATCACCATTCTCCGCTCCGCTTCTGCTTCCGCTGCCCAGCCAGGAATAGCCCTTCCCAAAGGGATGCTTGCCGGTTGCTCCCGCTGGCATCTGCACGCGGTTTTTTTGCCGAACCGAAGGAGGCGGAGCTTTGCCTGTTGCAATGCAAAGGTCACGCTCATCAACTGTGGAGTCTTCATATGATTTCGACATACACGCCCCCCGCGGCCGCGCCGGTGCGGCCCACGCCGCTGTTGCCGTCCCACGCAAGCGCCGCAGCAGGAAAAAAGCCGCCGGCTGCCTCAGCCGGCCGTGAACAAGATGAGGAAGTCTTGCGCGAGTGCCGCAAATGGCTGGACATCATCTCCGGCACGATGTTGGACGAAAGCCAGCACCACGCCATGATCGAAGAAACGCTGCGCAATCACATCGACTACATCAACAAGCAATGGGGCCACGCGCGCAAATCCGTTTCCGCCGCCGGTGATTATGCCTGCCTCGAATGGATGGGCCAGGCTTCGAAATTCTGCGACAATCTCGGCCGTGAGTACATTGACTGCCTGGGCGGCTACGGCCTGTACAATGCCGGCATCCGCCATCCCCAAATCGTGCAAGCGGTGCAGGCCCAGTTGCAGCGCAATCCGCTCTCCAGCCAGGAACTGTTGGATCCGCTGCGCGGCGCGTTGAGCAAACTGCTGGCCCAGCTCACGCCGGGTCGGTTGCAGTACAGCTTTTTGATCAACAACGGCACCGATGCCGTGGAAGGCGCCATCAAGCTGGCGCGCGCCCATACGCACCGCCATGGTTTCGTCAGCTCGCTGGGCGCCTTCCACGGCAAGTCGCTCGGCTCGCTCAGTTTGATGGGCAAATTGCGTTACCGCAAGGCCTTCGAGCCGCTACTGCCCGATGTCACCTTTGTGGAATTCGGCGACGCGGAGGATTTGGAATTCGAATTGCACAAAGCTGAAAAAGTGGGCTGGCAGATGGCGGCGGTGGTACTCGAACCGGTGCAGGGCGAGGCCGGCGCCATCGTGCCGCCGGATGATTACTGGCCCAAGGTTCGGGAGATTTGCGATCGTTACGGTGTTCTGCTGGTCGCGGATGAAGTGCAAACCGGCTTGGGCCGCACCGGCAAGATGTTCGCGGTCGAGCATTGGAACGTCGCGCCGGATATCATGTGCCTCGGCAAGGCCCTGGGCGGCGGCGTGATGCCCCTGGCTGCGTTCATTTCGACGCCCGAGATTTGGACGGCCTTCGAGCAGGACCCGCAAGTGCACTCTTCCACCACCGGCGGCAATCCGCTCGCCTGCGCCGCCGGGATCGCCGCGATCGCCGTGACCCTCGCCGAAGATTTGCCCGGCCAGGCGGCCCGCAAGGGCGCTTACTTGCTGGCGGAACTGCAGCGCCTGCAGCAACGCTTCAGCGACATCATTGCAGCGGTGCGCGGCAAGGGTTTGTTGTTGGGCATGCAATTCCGCAATGCCGAATACGGCTGGCAAGTGGTTTCGCGGCTGTTCCGCAAGGGCGTGCTGGTGGCCGGCACCATGAGCAACTCGGAAACCGTGCGCTTCGAGCCGGCGCTCAACATTCCCGATGACTTGCTGGATGAAATCCTCAATCGCCTGGAAGAGGCCTTGCGCGAAGTGCGGCAGGGCCGGCCCAGTTGAAAACCTTGCTTTCGGGAATCAAAATCGCTATCGTGGCCGCGAGGTTTGGTCGTGGGACGCGCGGCAGCAGACGATTTGAACTAAATGGTGAGAATGAGAATTCAACGCCTCGCACTGGCCGGCAACCGGACTGAACGGCAAGAATACTGCGCTGGTTTCTGTATGACACCGGTTTTCAATTGGATGAGCAGGTTTGTAGTTCCCGCTCCTTGCGGGCGGCTGTCAAAGCCAACAAATTCACGGTTGCCACAGTGCCCCACGAGGGGGCAAGACTACGATTCCTGCGCACGCATTTGAAAAACGCTATGGGATTGGCACGGCGACTCACGAACGGCTGCACGGAGGGGCCGTTGGTCAAGCAGGGAAACTTTCGTACTGTCGACGTTTCGCGGGAAGATCGGATCATGAAACAACCTATGGCAATCTTGTTCTTCACCGTCATGCTTTATGCAAATGCAAATTCGCAGCAGCGGGACCAGGCCAATGCCAGATTGGTGGGTGGCCGTTGTGAAGGCTGTGAAGCCGTTTTCGAATATGGCGAGCGAGCCCTGGCTGCCGTCGACACCTTGCCTGATTTCCACGAGGCTGCAGTCAAGATCAAGGTGACCGGCACGGCATTTCAAAAGGATGGCAAATCACCTGCTGAAGGTGTGGTCTTGTACATCTATCATACCGACCAGCATGGAATCTACGCAACCAAAGGCAATGCAACCGGCTGGGGCAAGCGCCACGGCTACCTCAGAGGCTGGGTCAAGACAAGTCGCGATGGGCGGTACGCGTTCTATACTTTTTTGCCCGGCACTTATCCCGATCGATCATCGCCGGCCCACATTCATTTGACTGTACTCGAGCCCAATGGCAAATACTACTGGCTGGAGAGCTATCACTTCGAGGGAGACTCTCTGGTGACGACGAGAGAAGTATCTCCCAAGTCACCACGAGGCGGCAACTCGGGACTCCTGTCGCTGAAAAAGGAAGGAAGCCTTCTTGTCGGCGAAAGAAATATTGTCTTGGGAAGGAACATTCCCAATTATGAATGAAAGCAGGTGGGAGGTGACAGTAGCCTGGCGCTGAAGTTGGTGGAAGCGAAGTGGCAGGCAGGGGCATGAAGGCCATGATCGGATTATTTTTCATGCCCGATTTTTGGATCAACCATTGTCTTCTGCTTGCTGACGTCTCTCGCCCACCATGTGCCGTGTCGCTGAGGCGGCAGAGAATTCCCCACGGCGAAAATCATCAGTACCCGCACGGCGGTGGTGGAGAAACATCGGTGGTAATCGCGCGTCCCTGCTTTCGGTAATCCGTTTTCGACCGGGTTTCAACTTCTGCGCGGGAGCAAAGATGAGCATCCGGATCTTGATCACCGGCGGCACTTTTGACAAAGAGTATGATGAAATCAGCGGCCGGCTTTTCTTTCGCGACACGCATGTGCCGGAAATGCTGCGCCTCGGCCGCTGCCGCCTGCCGGTGGCAATCCATACCGTCATGATGATCGACAGCCTGGACATGACGGAGGCGAATCGCCAAGCCATTCTCCAGGAATGCCGCACTTGCGCGGAAGACAAGATCGTCATCACGCACGGCACCGACACGATGGTGGAAACCGCACACTTGCTGGCGCAGGGCGTGAAAGGCAAGACCATCGTAATGACCGGTGCCATGGTGCCCTATGCCTTCGGCAGCTCGGACGGGCTGTTCAATCTCGGCAGCGCCCTGTCATTCGTGCAGGCGTTGCCTGCCGGCGTTTATCTCGCCATGAACGGCATGTTTTTCACGTGGGACAATGTGCGCAAGAATCGCGAACTGGGTGTGTTCGAGAGAATGCGGTGAGACTCTCCGGGCACGCCGGTGGGCAAGCATCTGGTGTCTGAGCGCGCTGGCAGTCTGGGGAGAGGGCGCGCTCAGCCAGCAGGAGTCGATGGTCATTCTCGCGCCGCCGGTGTTTCAGGCGGCCGACGAGAGTGAAACCGACTCAGCGGCGGTGACGCTGACGACGGCAGACAGCGCGAGTCTACGCTTGCGCTTCGACATCGATGCCGGCTATCATCAGCCGCCGGTGCATCCCTATTTCCGCGATGAATACCGCGTCTTGCAGGATGTGCGCCGGCTGCTGGATTTCGTTGCGCCCTACCGCGTGCAGGGCATGGAATCGCTGCCGGAGTTGAAGGCCATCGCCGAAACCATGCCGAGCGCCAAACAAACCGAGATCATCCGCGTGGCGGTGGCAGGCAGCATCGCCAACTATGCTTCCGAGATGGTCAGCCGGCACTTGCGCCGCAAGAAGCTGGACTTTGTGCAGTGGCAACTCGAGAAAGTGCTGCTGCGCCGTCAGCTCGGCAGATTCTACGTGAACTGGTATGGCGGCATCAACGCCAGGGGCATGAGCTTCACGCTGCCGGCGTGGCGTCTCTCCTATTCCCGCCATGAAACCCAATACTACCGCTACGACAGTTTCAATTATTGGCCCTGGCCGTTCCTCGGCTTCAACTACATGCGGCTGGACCAGCGCACGCTGCTGGGGCCGCGCCTCGCCCTCGCCGGAGGCCATCTCGCCCTCAGTTATGATCGCGACCTGCCCACCTTGATTTCCGGCTTTGCCCTGCGCCGCGCCAACCGGCTGATCATTCGCCTGGAATATGTCGACTACTTTGAAATCAAAAACGCTGACTATTTCAAGAGCGAAGTGCTGCTGCAATGGTAGCGCGGCCGGCGCAGCGCGGCGTCACAACCGGGCCGCGATAAAATCCCCGCACTCGCGCGTGCCGAGCCTGCCGCCGATGTCGGCCGTCACCTGATTCTCATCCACCGCGCGCTGTACCGCTCTTTGCACTGCCGCCGCCGCGGCCGCATGGCCGAGATGATCGAGCATCATGGCGGCCGCGGCGATGGCCGCGATGGGGTTGGCCTTGTTCTGGCCTGCCATGTAAGGCGCGGAGCCGTGCACCGGCTCGAACAGCGACACCTGGCCGGGGTGAATGTTGCCCGAACCGGCCATGCCCAAACCGCCCTGCAGCATCGCGCCCAGATCCGTGATGATGTCTCCCAGCATGTTTTCCGTGACGATGACTTGAAACGCCTCCGGCGCTTTCACCATTTTCATCACCAGCGCATCGACGAAATAGTGGTCTTTTTCGAGATGGGGATATTCGGCGCCGACCTCGGCAAACACCCGCTGCCAGAGATCATGGCCGTAGCGCAGCACGTTCGACTTGTCGCTCATGGTCACGCGCGTGCGGCCATGCGTGCGCGCATACTCGAACGCGGCGCGGATGATGCGCTCCACACCCTTGCGGGTGTGAATCGATTCCTGGGTGGCGACTTCATCCGGCGTGCCTTTTTTCAGGATTCCGCCGGCGCCCACATAAGGCCCTTCGGTGTTCTCGCGCAACACCACGAAATCGACCTCCTTGACGGTTTTGCCCTTGAGCGGGCACAAACGCTCGTGCAGAAGCTGCACCGGCCGCAGATTGATGTAGAGGTCAAGCTCGAAACGCAGCGCGAGCAGAATTTCCCGGCCGTGACGCATGTCCGGAATACGCGGATCACCGAGCGCGCCGAGATAGATCGCCGCATAGTTCTTGCGAAAATCCTCCATCTGGCCGGGCGGCAGGCCCACGCCCGTCTTGAGGAAATAATCCGCGCCAAACTCGAATTCCACCAGCTCCAGGCCGAGCCGGAAGGAGTCGTTGACGCGCCGCAGGACCTTCACCGCCTCGCGGGTCACGTCGATGCCGATGCCGTCGCCGGCGATGATCGCTATTTTCTGCATGCCAATTCCTTCCCGGAATAAGAGAACCTGATGAGGCCGGCGCGCCGGTTTGATCGGAACGAATTCCGTCGCGGCTCACGGCTGCGCCCAGCGTTCGCCGCACTTGGGACACTTGCCCGGATGGCAGCGATGGCAAATGCTGCGGCCGCACGCCGCGCAGTTGCTGCACGCGCGGCAGAGCAGATGCAACTTTTCTTCACACAACTGCACCGCGTACAGCGCGGCGCGGCAGTTTTCACATATGGCCGGCTCGAATTCCTTGAGCAGCGCATTCCACACGAAAAACGTTTCACGGCTCAGCTTGCGGCAGCGCAGCTCGGCGGCCACCACCTGCGCGGGCACATTGAGACGCAGGAAACTGACCGGCTCGACCTCGATTTTCAAGGCGTATTTCTCGCGCTGGTCCGCGATTTTACGGTCACGCTCCAGCGCCACGGCGTGCTGGCGGGCTTCCTCGTGCTCGCGCTCGGTGCCGGTGAGTTGCCGCCGCACGATCTTGCGCTCAATCTCGGTGCTCAGGCTGTGGTAGTACTCTTCCAAACGCGTGATGTCGCGCTGCAGCCGGCGTTGCAGGCTGCGGTGGAAATCCGCCAGCTCCTCGTGAATGAGCATCTGTGCCTGGCGGCAGGCCGCGCGATAGACGGCGTTGAACGGCAGCGGTTCCAGGCCGGTATAACTCCGGCCTTCTTCGCAATCCACCATGCTCAACTGGGAGACCAAACGATGCGCGGGCGCGAGCGTGTGCTGGTTGAGCACGGCGCACACCATGCCCTCACGCTTCTCGTCCGAGATGGCGGTGTATTTGAAATAGCAGCACAGATACGCCAGCCGCTGCTCGGAAGCGGTGAGCGCCTTCAGCAAACCATTGAGCACGGTGAACCGGCTCTCCGCGAGCGCCACCGTTCCCTGCTTGCGATACTGATCCGCCACTTTGATTTCCGCGAACCGGCCCTGGTCCTGCAGCAAAGCAAACAGGCGGTCAACGAACTCGGATTGATACGTCACCAGCTCGCCGTGGCCCTCGTGCGTGGCCAGGTCAAAGTGGAGTACGGCGTGTTCGCCCACCTGCAGCGAGGCGGCGGTTGCCGCGGGCAGCAGCACTTCCAGGCGATCGGGCTGTTTTTCCACGGCGGCGCCGGAAAGCTCGAGCAAATCGGCGACCGTGTCAATCAGTTGCGGCATGGGCGTCTTCCCCACACGGGCTAGACTTCGTATTCTTCCGCAAACAGGGCCTCATCCAATTCCTTGGTTTGCTGGTAGGCGGCGCGCGCTTGCAGAATCTGCCCGGCAAAAGTCTCGATCTTCTGTTCGAGTTCGTGTTTCTGGGTGGAATGCAGCCAGATGTCGACGATGATGTCGCTGAACTCCTCCTCGGTGTCGAGATTGCCGAGGATGCTGTCGATCTCGCCGATGACCAGCTCGAACATGTTGATCTTCTTGTCGAGAATGTAGAGGATGTATTCCTCGATGCTTTCTTTGATGCAGAAATTGAACACGAACACGTCCTGCGTCTGTCCGATGCGGTGAATGCGGCCGATGCGCTGTTCCAGCCGCATGGGATTCCAGGGCAGGTCGTAATTGATGATGGTTTGGCAAAATTGCAGGTTGCGGCCTTCGGCGCCGATCTCGGTGAGCAGCAGCACGTCCGTCTGTGCGCGAAAGTTGGCGATGGCCTCGTCCTTCTCCGCGGCGGTCATGCCGCCGTGAAACTCGGCATAGGCTACGCCCGCCGAGGCGAGCAGACCGGCCAAATAGTCGAACGTGCGCCGGAAGTTGGTGAACACCATTTTTTTGGCGCCGCTTTTTTGCACGAGCTGCAGCAGTTGTTTGCCCTTTTCCGTTTCACGCGTGCTGTGCAGCAGGGTGAGCAGCGCATCGATTTCGCCGGCGGCGGCGCGCAGGCGCGTGCGCAGCGATTCCAGCGAGTCAATCAGCGCGAAAGGACTGCTGCCGGCCTGCATCAGCAGACGGTTGAGCGCGACGCGCTCCAGGCCGCGGCGGCTGGCGGCATGCTGCCGCACCAGGCGCGTGATGCGCTCATACAACTCCTTTTCCGCCGCCGAGGGCTGCACCGTAATGGTGGCGGCAAAGCGCTTGGGCAGCTTGACATCGACCAGGCTGCGGGTGTTACGGATCATGACTTCCCGCAGCAGCTCCTTCAGCGCTTCGCGGTTTTTCGGCATGCGGCTGTCGCCGCGCGCCACGTAGGTCTTGCGGAACTGCTGCTCGGTGGCCAGCACGCCCGGCTTGAGCAGGGTGAGCAGGTTGTGCAGCTCCATCAAATTGTTTTGCACCGGCGTCGCGGTGAGCAGAAAGATGAATTTTTTCTGCAGTGCGTTCACCAGCTTCCATGCCAGCGTTTCCTTGTTCTTGAGATGATGCGCCTCATCCACCACCACGAGATCATATTTGGTGCCGGTGACCAGCTCGAAATTGGTTTTGGATTTGGCGGTGTGCAGCGAGGCGATGATCCACTTCTGGCTGGACCAAAACTCGGGGTGGCGCTTTACTTCGATGTCATCGGTGGTGACAAACGGCAGGTCAAACTTGGTGTGCAATTCCTCCTGCCACTGCGAGACCAGCGCAGGCGGCGTGAGAATGAGCGCGTTGCGCACCAGCCCGCGCAAGCGGTATTCCTTGATCAGCATGCCCGCTTCAATCGTCTTGCCCAGGCCGACCTCGTCGGACAGCAGCACCCGGCCGCGCATCTGCTTGAGCACTTTCTTGACGGTTTCGACTTGGAACCAATAGCGCTCGACGTTGTGCAGTGTGTCCAGGCAGAGCAATTCCTCGAATTCCCGCAGCAAGGCGAGGTGATGGAGATCGAGCCGGGCGCGGAAAAAAGCAAGGCTGGGCGCTCCCGCCGCCGCACCCGCCGGATCGGCATCGGCCTCCACGGGACGAAAGGAAAACGTAACCGGAATTTCTGCGGAGATGACTTCGGGCATGGAGAACGGAAGGTTGGCAATAGAGTCTCGGTCCAATCGGTGTTTCCGGCAAGCTGCGTGTGCCAATATAAGAAGCCGCGTGAGAATGTCAAGCCTGCGCTGCTCCCGCAGCGCATGACCGCAGGCAAGAAAGTTTTTTCAATTTACCGTTTTTGAGATTATCTTCCGGCACTGGCTGACGTCGACGTTTGCCGCCACCTTGACGCTCTGGCAGGCTGCGGCATCGCCCCGCTTCGACCAATGGTGAGCGCCAGAGCACTGCCTGGGACAATCTCATGCAAAACTCGAGTCTTGCCCGCTTGCGCTGGCACAGCGGTGATTGGAACGGCTTTTGGGCGTTGTTCGCCGACAACCTCGCCAACATGGTCATCCTCTCCGGCGTGCTGATCGGCATTTTCAAGTTCGAACATGATTTGGTCTTCGGCCGGATTCTGCCCGGCTTGGGCGTGGCGCTGCTCTTCGGCCTGTTGTGCTATGCCTATCTCGCGCGGCGCCTCGCCGCCCATGAAAAACGCGACACGGTCACCGCGCTGCCGTACGGCATTTCCACGCCGGTGATGTTTGTTTATCTGTTTGCCGTCATCGGCCCGGTCTATTTCGCCACTTCTGATGCCCTACTGGCTTATCGCGTGGGCTTGGGCGCGGGCTTCATCGGCGGCCTGGTGGAGATGAGCGGCGCGTTCGTCGGGCCGGCATTGCGCCGCGTCACTCCGCGCGCGGGCATGCTCGGCACGCTCGCCGGCATTGCGCTGGTGTGGATTGCCGCCGTGCCCTGCGCTCTGATTTTCGAAAACCCGGTGGTCGGGCTGCCGGCGCTGTTCATCATCCTGCTCGGCTTGATTGGATTCTACCGCCTGCCCTTCGGCCTGCCCGCCGGCCTGGTGGCGATCGGCCTGGGCGTGGTGATTGCCTTCTTCACCGGTGAAGCGGAACTGCGCTGGGAGACCGCGGCCTGGCATCTGCCCCTGCCGGTGCTGGAAGACTTGCGCCTCGGCCTGCAAGCCATTCTGCACCGGCCGGAAATTCTCGCGGTGGTGATTCCCATCGAGATTTACAATTTCATCGAGACCATGAACAATGTGGAGAGCGCCAAAGCCGCGGGCGACGATTATCCCGTGGCGCGTTGCCAGGTGATCGACGGTTTCGGCACGGCGCTGGGTGCGGTGTTTGGCTCGCCCTTTCCCACCACGGTCTATATCGGCCATCTGGCCTACAAGCGGCTGGGCGCACGCACCGGCTATGCCTTGCTGGTGGGCGTGGTTTTCTTTTTCGCCAGCATGACCGGCGTCATTGCCTTTCTGCGCCATTTGATTCCGGAAGCCAGCGTTGCGCCCTTGCTGGTGTTCGTCGGCATCGTGATCGCGCAGCAGGCGTTTCGCGCCACGCCGGCCGGGCACGGCGTGGCGGTGGCCTTTGCTTTGATTCCGCACCTGGCCGATCTGCTGAACAAGCAACTGCAGGGCACAATTCTCGAATTGCTCGGCCCGCGTGCCGCCACGCCGGAGTTGATGGCGCGCCTGGCCGAGCGCCAGGGCGTGCATCTGCAAGGCTACGCGGCGCTGTCGCAGGGCGCGATTCTCACGGGACTCTTGTGGGGCGCAATCGTGGCATTTTTGATCGACGGCAAGCTGCGCGCCGCCATGCTGTTCAGTGGGCTGGCGTTTTTGCTTGCCCTGTGCGGGTTGATTCATGCGCCCACTCTCGGCTTCACCCTTTCTCCGCTGGCTCTGGGATACATGTTGTTGACGATCCTGCTCGGCTTGTGCGAGTTGTTCAAGGTGAAGAAGTTGGAAGGAAGCGAATTCTAACTTGTGTGCGTTCGAAAACACCACCGCCCGGCGGTCTTCACGTTGCTGGACGGACACCCACTTCTTGCTCATCCGATGATGCATACTGATCAAGACCACAGCCCTGCCCCGCGCCAGCCGCTGCGGCTGGATTGGCGTGTCGTGCTGTTGGGATGGACGATCTTCGGCCTGTTCATGGCGGGGCAGGTATACTTCGTGTCCGTGCGCTTCGGCAAGGGCATGGCGTGGAGCCTGGCGTTGCTCAGCGAGATGTTGTATGCCTATTTATGGGCGGGGTTGACGCCGTTGGTCGTGTGGCTGGGCCGGCGTTATCGCCTGGAACGCCAACATCTCGCCGGCCGTCTCGCGTTGCACGTTCCCGCCAGCCTGCTGTTCGCCATGCTGCACAAAGCGATTTATGGCATCGCCATCCTGCATATTCGCGCGCAAGCCTCCGGCTCCCCCGTGACCGGCGAAGCCTTCTTCCAGCAGGTGATGACTTTCCTCGATTACGGCGTGCTGCTTTACTGGATGATCATCAGCATCGACTATGCGGTGGACTACTATCGCCGCTATCAGGAGAAAGCATTGCGCGCCGCGCAGCTTGAAACCCAGCTCGCGCACGCGCAACTGCAGGCGTTGAAGATGCAACTGCAACCGCATTTTCTGTTCAACACGCTCAACGCGATTTCCGTGCTCATTCAAAAAGATCCCGAGCTGGCGCGGCAGACGCTCGGCCGGCTGAGTGATCTGCTGCGCATCACGCTCGACAGCGGCGGCGTGCAGTTTGTCACGCTCGGCGCGGAACTGGCCTTCCTGGATCGCTATCTGCAGATCGAGCGCACGCGCTTCGGCGACCGCCTGCAGGTGGAGATGGAGATTGCCGCAGAAACCACGGCCGCGTTGATTCCCAATCTCATCCTGCAACCGTTGGTGGAAAATGCCATCCGCCACGGCGTGAGCGGGCAACGCGGTCCGGCGATTCTGAAAATCTCGGCGCAACGGCACAACGGTAATCTCCATCTCGAAGTGCGGGATAACGGCCGTGGCCTGCCGCCCGCCTTTGATCCGGCCGGCCAAACCGGCATCGGCCTAAGCAACACCCGCGGCCGTCTCGAGCAGTTGTACGGCCGCGATTATCGCCTCACGCTTGCCAATGCCGAGGCTGGCGGCACGATCGTGACTTTGGATATTCCTTACCGGCTTTAGAACCCCAGACCGGCAGCTTGCGCAGATTGCCGCCAGCCGGCAGAGCGCCGCGAGGTCACTCATTTTTTCAACTCAGCCATGCCTGCATTGCAGCCACATAAGATTCGAACGCTGATCGTCGATGACGAGCCTCTGGCGCGCGAAGGCCTCCGCCAGATGCTGGCCACGGAAGGTGATATCGAAATCGTCGGTGATTGCGCCGATGGCTTCGCGGCCATTGTCGCGAGCGAAACGCGCCGGCCGGATTTGATGTTCCTCGATGTGCAAATGCCCGAGCTGGATGGTTTCGAGGTAGTGGCCGCCCTTAAGCCCGATCCGCTGCCCGTGGTCGTTTTCGTGACGGCTTATGATCAGTATGCGCTGCGCGCCTTCGATGCCCATGCCGTGGATTACCTGCTCAAACCGGTGGATCCGGCCCGCTTTCAGACGGCGCTCGCGCGGGCGCGCGCCAACCTGCAACTGCATCAACTCAACGGCAATCTCATGGCGCTGCTGCAGGAATTGCGCGAGCAGCGCAAGCCGGCGGCGCGCTTCCTCGTCCGCACGGCCGGCCGCGTAGTGCTGGTGCGGGCCGAGGAAATCGACTGGATCAGCGCGGAGGGCGACTATGTCTGCCTGCACGCGCAAAAGCAGAAACACCTGCTGCGCGAGACGCTCAATACGGTGGAGCAGCAGCTCGATCCCACGCAATTCGTGCGCATTCACCGCTCGGTGATCGTCAACCTCGACCGCGTCAAGGAGCTGGAATTGCTCTCCCATGGCGATGCTGTTCTGCTGCTCAAAGAGGGCGCCCGCCTGACCTTGAGCCGCAACTACCGCCAGCGCTTCGCCGCGCTGTTCAATAATCGCCCCTGAGTTTCCCCACTCGACCTGCCCGTTCTCCGCCTTGCCCGCAGGAATCTCCAGTTCATCGCAAATTCATTGGCGGATGGGAAAAATGCCCGTAAACTCCGGCCGTGAGCATTGCAGTTTCCATCAAGTACCCACTCTTGTTCAGGAGATCCCCATGCGACGATCAGGTCTTGCACTCTTGCTGGCGGCGGCTTTGCTGCCGGTGCTGCCGGCGGCCGCCGTGATTCGCCATGTTCCCGCGCAGTATGCCACGATTCAAGCGGCGGTCAACGCGGCAGATGCCGGCGACACGGTGTTGGTGGCGCCCGGCACGTACTATGAAAACGTGCGTTTCCGCGGCAAGCAGATTCTGCTGGCGAGCCGCTTCATCTTGAGCGGTGTGCCTGCGGATATCGCCGCCACCATCATCAACGGCAGCCGGCCGGCCCATCCCGACACCGCGAGCTGCGTGCTGTTCATCGATCGTGAAGATTCCCGCTCGGTGTTGGCCGGGTTCACCCTCACCGGCGGCAAAGGCACGCGCTGGCGCGATGAGCACGGCGCCGGCGATTATTGGGAAGGTGGCGGCGTGCTGTCGGCACTTGCTTCGCCGGTGATTCGCCACAATCTCATCATCGATAACGAAGCGATCAACGGCGACCGCGCCGTGAGCGCCGGCGGCGGCGGCCTGCGCTGCGGTGACGGCGCGCCGCGTCTCACCAACAACGTGATCATCGGCAACCGCGGCATGTACGGCGCCGGCATTGTCTTGAATTACTGCGCCGGCGCGGTGGTGCAAAACAACATCATCGCGGAAAACCGCGTCTATCCGGCGGCCGCCGGCAAACAGACTTTCGGTGGCGGCGGCATTTGGATCAATGACATACTGGTCGGCGCCAACACGGCGAACCTCATCGAGAACAACACCATCATTGGCAATGCCGCGGCGGGCGCCGTGAATGCCGCGCCGCCGGCAGGCGCTGGTGGCGCGCTGGTCGTCTGGAACAATGCCGTGGTGATTGGCCGCAACAACCTCATGTGGGCGAACACGCAAACCGCGGGCGGCGCGATTCACCTCGCCGGCTCCAATCTTTCCCTGTCCTACAGCAACGTGCAAGGCGGCTTTGCCGGCACCGAGAATATCTCTCAGCCACCGCTTTTTGCGGACAGCAGTTTCTATCTCGAACCGCAATCTCCGGGCGTGGATGCCGGTGATCCCAATGTTGCGTATTTCGATCCTGCTGATGCAGGTGTGCCGGCGCAAGCAGGGTGGCCGGCGCGCGGCAGCCGGCGCAATGACATGGGCGCTTACGGCGGTCCGGCCAGCAGCGTGTTGGCACCATTCTCCCGGGCTTCCGCCGTGCTACCCGCTGAGGGCCAGGATTTTGGCAACATTCTGCCTGGCAATCTCGGCACCCTCGCGATTCCCATTCTCAACTTGGGCAGCCGCACGCTGGTGATCGAAAGGGCTGAAATCACGGTGAA
The DNA here is from genome assembly GCA_023150945.1 of bacterium. Classification (NCBI taxonomy): domain Bacteria; species bacterium. Next base: position 341,172 of record JAKLJX010000001.1, read on the forward strand.
CGCCGGCAACACCCTCGCCGTGCTCACGGCGCTGCCGCAGCGCATCCGGCCGGCGGCAACCGACACGCTGCGGTTGCAATGGGCGCCGACGCAGAACGGTGTCTTGCTCGATACCCTGCGGCTGTACAGCAATGATGCCGTTCATGCCAATCCCCAGCGCGTGGTTTTGCTGGGCAATGCCAATCCCACGCCGCGGCTGATCCTCAACACTGCGACCTTCAATCTTGGCGACATCGACGTCAACACGCAGCAGGTTGACACCACGTTTTGGATTTACAATCGCGGCACGGGTGCGGACTCGGTTTATCTGTCCCTCAATTACCGCGGCCTCCGGCCGAACAATGCCGCCGCCCTTTCACCGCAGGCGGTGGAGCTCGCAGCCGGCGATTCGCTGCTGGTGAACTTTGCGATTTTCCCTCCCCTCTTCAGCAAACCTTATTTGTCGACCTACAGCCCGCGCGCCGTGGTCAGATCGAGATTCGGCCTGGGCACGACAACGTTTGAGAAGGAAATCCGCTTTCGGCTGGTTGGCTCGCTGGCGGTGGATGACAAAGACGGCGCGGTGCCGGCGTATTTCGCGTTGCGGCAGAATCACCCCAATCCCTTCAATCCCCAAACGCGGATTGCATTCGATTTGCCGGTTGCCGCAATGGTTTCTCTGAAAGTCTACAACGCGCTGGGCGCAGAGGTGGCGATTTTGAGCGAGGAGAAATTGCCGGCAGGCTCGCACAGCGTCACGTTTGATGCCCGCGGTTTGGCGAGCGGCGTCTATTTCTATCGCTTGCGTGCGGGCGATCAGGTCGCAACACGCAGGATGAGCCTGGTCCGGTAAGCGCGCGGTTTGAGGAATCAGGAAGGAAGTCGAAGCGGACATGCCTCGGCGCGGCGGAGAGACGGATCATGCCGCCGCTCGCGCCGGCCGGGGCTAACGCTAGCGAGCGGAGGGTTGCATCATGAATTTCAGGAAGTGGCCGCCGTGCGCCGCCGGCACTAAAGCAGGTCGGTGCCGTTGGCCACCAGATTGAATTGGCAGCCGAGAAACGTCGCGGCTTTGCGGCAAAACAACATGCGGGAGAGGAAGATCTCGAAGTATTCCGCCACCGGTGAGATTTTGGTGTCGAGCGACAATTCCAGCCGGATGATGCGCTGTTTGGCATCCACCACCAGACTGCTTTTTTCCACCGCGTAATTCACGCGGTCGTGGATGTCGAATTTGATCATTTCGGGATTGCGCACGCGCGAGCGGTGCACGTCGGCTTTGTCGGCAATGATCAATCCGGAAGCCACGGCATTGATGGGCTCGCAACTGACCTCGTCGTGATTGCCGATCGCCGCCACGATTTGGGTGATTTCCATGGGGTCCATGCCCATCTGCAGCAGCAGCGTGTGCGCCAGCATGGCGCCGGTGAAGGGGTGGTTGACCCGGTTGAAAACGTTGCCGATGTCGTGCAAGTAGCCGGCGATCGCCGACAGCTCGGCCTCGCGCTCGGAGTGGCCGAGATCGAGCAGAATCTTGCGCGCGTTGCGGGCCACCATGCCGCAGTGCCGGCGGCCGTGTTCGGTGTAGCCAATCACTTCCAGGTATTCGTCGGCGCGTGCGATGTAGGCATCGACCAAAGCGTCCGCTTTGACGTCGTTTAGAGTGATCATTGTGCGGTTGCTCCTCATAGCAGTGCAGTAGACTCCGGCGGCCGGCCGCGAGTGGGAAGGCAAAAATACCCCGCCGGCGCGGCTCGAGCCGGTCAGTCCATGTCGAAAAGCTCGCTGCCCGGCTGCAAAAACGGATTGTGGCGCCGCTCGAATCCGATCGTCGTGTCTTCGCCGTGACCCGGCAGCACCACCACTTCATCCTCCAACACCAACAGCTTCTCCGTAATCGTTTGCATCAACGTCGCATAGGAACCGCCCGGCAGATCGGTTCGCCCGATTGACCCGCGAAACAGAACATCACCGACCACGGCCAGCTTGTCACCAATCAGCATCAGGCTGCCGGGGGAATGCCCCGGGCCGTGCAGAACCTTGAGCTGGTTCCGGCCGAGCGTGAGTGTATCGCCTTCCGTGAGATGGCCCGCCACTTGCGGCGGCGGAATGTCGCCCAAGCTGAAGCCCAGCATTTCCGCCTGCCGCCCGATATTTTGCAGCAGCGGCAAATCATCGCGATGCAGATAAACCGGCAGATCGAATCTTTCCTGTGCGGTGCGGCAGTGCAGCACGTGATCGAGATGGGCATGGGTGAGCACGATGCGCTCCAACTGCACCGCGCTGGCTTCGACCGCATCGGCAATCCGGTCGATTTCATCGCCCGGGTCGATCAGCACGCCCGCCCGGGTTTGCTCATCCCACAGCAGATAGGCATTCATCGCGAACGGACCCACGGTGAGGCAACGCCATCTCAATGCCATGTCTTTCTTCTCTCCACGACTAAATCGCGCAAGCGGTCGACCTGCACGCGGGAAACCGTGTATTGCCCGAGTTTCTCCAGGCCTTTGGCGCCGCCGTGAAAATCCGAGCCGCCGGTTTGCAGGAGATCGAATTTTTCCGCCAGGGCTTGAAAGAAGCGCTGGCGCTCGCCGCTGTGTTTGGGATGAATGGTCTCGATGGCGTCAACGCCGAGCTTGATAATTTCCAGCACGACTTCCGCCGTGAGATTTTGGCCGGGATGTGCCAAGCCGGCCAGGCCGCCGGCCTGGTGAATGACGGCGATGCCCGCGGCCGGCGCCAGTTCGGGTTTGGGCACGAAGGCAGGCTTGTCTTCCGCGAGATAGTGATTGAACGCGTCCTGAAAAGTGGTGACGTAACCTTCGCGCACCAGCGCATTGGCCACGTGCGGCCGGCCGACGCAACCCTCGCCGGCCTCTTCCAAAACCGCATCGAAAGACATGGTCAAGCCGAGGTGATTGAGCTTCTCGACGATGCGGGAGGCCCGGTTGAGGCGTTGATCCTTGAGCGTGTGCAGGAAGCGCAGCAGCCCGGCGTCACCGTAATCGATGAAATAGCCCAGGATATGCACGTCGTAGCCGCGATGGCTGGTGCTCAGCTCCACGCCGGGGATGATGTCCAACCCGGCGATCGCGGCCTGCGCCAGCGCGCGTTCAATTCCGCCGATTTCATCATGATCGGTGATGCCCAGGCCCTGCAATTTTTTTTCAGCGGCGAGGGTGACCAGTTCCTCGGGCGAGTGCTGGCCGTCGGAGCGGCTGGTGTGGGTGTGCAGGTCGTACATGCCGGTCAAACCTTTGGCAGAGTGACGCCGGTCTGCCCCTGGTATTTGCCGGCCTTGTCGGCATAGGAGACTTCGCAGTCCTCATCGCTCTCGAAGAACAGAATCTGGGCGATGCCTTCATGGGCATAGATCTTGGCGGGCAGAGGCGTGGTGTTCGAGATCTCGAGCGTGATGTAGCCTTCCCAGCCGGGTTCCAGCGGCGTGACGTTGGTGATGATGCCGCAGCGGGCGTATGTCGATTTGCCGACGCAAATGGTCATTACATTGCGCGGCACGCGGAAATATTCGATCGTGCGGCCGAGCGCAAAGCTGTTGGGCGCGATCACGCAGACATCGCCGCGATAATCCACGAATGATTTCGGGTCAAAGGCCTTGGGGTCCACCATGGCGCCGAAGACATTGGTGAAGATTTTGAATTCATCGGCGATACGGACGTCATAGCCGTAGGAGGACAAGCCGTAGGAAATCACCTGCGGCCGCACGCGCCGGTCTTCGAACGGCTCGATCATTTTATGTTCGAGCGCCATTTTGCGAATCCAACGATCGGGTTTGATGCTCATGCAAGCTCCGTCTGAGTCATTTGTGCCCCGGGCTGCTGCTGGGGCAGGCGCGTTTGCTGCAAAAGGTGTTTGCTGTCGATCCGTGGCGCGCGGCTTGTGCACCGTCACGCCTCGGAAAATGGACATGCACGGGTGCACAGGAATGGCGCGCCGGCGGAAAGGCGTCCGGCAGGCTCACGACGTGCCGGCTTCGCGCAAGGCGTTCCGGACCGCCGCAGGCAGGGCGAGCCGCGATATCCAGATGCTGATTTCATACAGCCCCATCAGCGGCACGGCGAGCAGAATCTGGGTAAAGGCATCCACGGAAGGCGTGATGATCGCGGCAACGACAAAGATGACGATGATGCTGTAAGGCCGTTTTTGCCGCAAAAACTCCGGCGTCAGAAGGCCGATGCGGGTGAGCAAATAGGCAATCACCGGCATTTCAAAGAGAATGCCGAAGATGAAAATCAACGCCGTGACGAAGCCGAAGTATTCCTCGATCGAGATCATCGGCATGAGATCCACCGACTGGAAACTGAGCAGGAATCCCAGGCCGAACTTGAGCACGACGTAGTAACAGAAAGCGGCGCCCAGTCCGAAGCACAAGGCGGTGAAGAACACCAGCGCCGGCACGAAGCGCTTCTCCTGCTCCAGCAAGCCGGGCGCCACGAATTTCCAGAGCTGGTAGAAGACGAACGGCAGGCTGACGAGCAGACCGGCAGTGGCCGCGAGTTTGACATAGATCATGAAGCCGCCGGTGGGGGTGAAAAACACCAGCCGCGAAGACCCGGCGGCGCCGGCCGGCTGGCCCTCGGCCGCGATACGGAGCGCGTCATTGTAAGGGGCTACCAGAAACGCAAAGATCTGGTTGATGAAAAACAGGCTGGCGAGCGTGGCCAGCACGACAAACAACAACGAATAGAAAATGCGCCGGCGCAATTCTTCCAAATGATCGAGAAATGGCATTTCACGTTCGTCCAGGTGCCGGCGCGGCCGCTTGACCTCTTGGGGGGGGGCTTCCATCTTATGCAAAGATCTCGAGGCCCTTAAGTTCCTCGAGAAATTCCTCTTTCGCTTGAAACTTCCGGTAAACCGAGGCGAAGCGCACGTAGGCCACTTCGTCGATCTTGCGCAGCTTTTCCATCACCAGTTGGCCGATCAGCCGCGAGCTGATTTCCTCGTGGTTGCCATCGCGCAGGCGCGATTCGATTTCATCGACGCACTTGTTGATGGTTTCCATGGAGACCGGCCGCTTGCTGCAGGCGATCTGAATGCCGTGCAGGATTTTTTCCCGGTTGAATGACTCCCGCCGCCCGTCGCCTTTCACAACGATGAGCGGCGTTTCCTCGATGTATTCCTTGGTGGTGTAGCGTTTTTGACAAGAGAGACACTCACGCCGGCGTCGAACGACGCGGCCCTCGTTGCTGGTGCGCGAATCAATGACGCGACTGTCCTCGTGATTGCAGTAGGGACAACGCATGGTTCGACCTATTCGCTCGAGGTTAACTCCGCGTACAGGGGGAAACGATGGCTCAAGTCGAGAACCTGTTCTCGTACGCGAGCGATCGTGGTCTCATTCCGAATGTCGGAAAGCACTTTGTCGATCAAGAAGGCGACTTCGCGCATCTCGTTTTCCTTCATGCCGCGCGTGGTGAGCGCCGGCGTGCCGATGCGAATGCCGCTGGTCACCGTCGGTGGCTGTGAATCGCCGGGCACCATGTTCTTGTTCACCGTGATGCCGGCTTTCTCCAGCGCGGCCTCGGCATCCTTGCCGGTCAGCTCGCGATTGCGCAGATCGACCAAAAAGAGATGCGTGTCGGTGCCGCCCGAAACAATGTCGTAGCCGAGATCGATGAGCTTTTTGCACATCGCCTGGGCGTTGGCGATCACCTGGCGCGAGTATTCCAGAAACTCGATTTGCAGCGCTTCCTTGAAGGCCACTGCTTTGGCGGCGACCACGTGCATCAGCGGCCCGCCTTGAAACCCGGGGAACACGGCGGAATCGATCAGCTCCGACCACTTCTTCTTGCGGCCCTTGGGCGTGGTGAGGCCCATGTCGTTTTCTTCGTCTTTGCCGATCAAGATCATGCCGCCGCGCGGGCCGCGCAGGGTTTTGTGGGTGGTGGTGGTCACCACGTGGCAATGGGGCAGCGGGCTTTCAAGCAGCCGCGTGGCGATCAAGCCGGCGGGGTGCGCGATGTCCGCCACCAGCTTTGCGCCCACTTCATCGGCGATTTCGCGAAAGACATCATACTCGAACTGGCGCGAATAGGCGCTGGCGCCGGCGATGATCAATTGCGGCTTGTGCTGGCGGGCGAGATCGCGCACCCGATTCATGTCCACGCGCTGGGTTTCTTCCTCCACGCCGTAAAAGACGACATTGAAGATTTTGCCGGAGAAATTCACCGGGCTGCCGTGGGTCAGGTGGCCGCCATGCGCCAGATTCATCCCCAAAATCGTGTCACCCGGCTTCAGAAACGTGAAGTACGCGGCCAGGTTGGCCTGGCTGCCGGAGTGGGGCTGAACGTTGGCGTATTCCGCGCCGAATAAGCGGCAGGCCCGCTCGCGCGCGAGATCTTCGACGCGGTCGACGTATTCGCAGCCGCCGTAGTAGCGCTTGCCCGGATAGCCCTCGGCATACTTGTTCGTCATCGGCTGGCCGAGCGCTTCCAGCACCGCCAGACTGCAGTGATTTTCCGAAGCGATCAACTCCAGCGTCTCGTTTTGCCGGTTGATCTCATCGAGCACCGCGCGATGCACTTCCGGGTCGGTCTTGCTCAGATGCTGCACAAACGATCTCCTTTTGCGGCTGCGCGGCCGCCTAGTGGCGGAGCCATGCGTAGCACGGTCCGGTTGCCTGGCCATGATTTTTGTTCATGAAGTAGTCTTCACTGCCGGGCAGCAGCGAAGCGAGAGCTGCCATCCGTTGTTTCGCTTCCGTGCGCGTCGCCGAATCCTGTTGGGCCTGGTCATAGGCCTCGTAGGCGAGTTGAAAAACCAGCTTGTCGTCGAATTCCACCCGGCCCTTGGCGCGCACGCACTCGCGTGCGCAGGTTTCGTAAATCTCACCGAGCACGAGCAGCGCGCTACCGTAGTCCGCCCGGCGCTGCAGCGCCTGCTGCGCGCAGGAACGCGCTGCGGCGTATTGCCGCAAGCCGCAATGGCACGCTGCGATCTGCACCAACAGCGTGGCATCATGCCCGGCGCGCGCGCGCGCCTGCTCGAAAGTGGCGAGCGCCGCCGCAAATTGCCCCAAATTCTTCTGCGCCTCGCCCTTCAGGCCAAGCGCCTTCGTTGTCGACGGCGCCAGCGCAAGATAGCGATCGAGCAGCGCCAGCGCGGACTGGTATTCGCGGCGCTCCAGGCGCGCCCCGGCCAGCCGCAGCAAGCTGAGCGTGTCTTCCGGCTGGCGTGCCAGCGTTTGCTCCAAACTCGCCAGCCATTTTTCCGTCTCGCCGCTGGATTGATACAACTCTTCGAGCTGGCGGCGCGCTTCAGCATCTCCCGGGTTGGCTGCCAACAGCGTTTCAAACAGCGGCAGCGCTTCCTGCTCGCGACCGGCGCGGCGGTACAGCCCGGCCAATCTGCGCAAATCTTCCAGCGTTGCCTGCCCGCGTTGCTGCAGCTCGCGGTACTGTGTGATCGCAGCCGCGTAATTGCCCCGGCTGGTGTGAAGAAAGGCCAGGTTGCGTCTCAGGTTGTCATCCGCGGGAAATCGTGCAACGCCCAGTGCATAGACCTGAAGCGCGCTGTCCGCGCGGCCGAGCTTGAAATAAGCCTGTCCGAGGTAGTTGAAAACCTTTTCGAATCGGCGCGAGGTGTCGTGCGTCGCCACCTGCCAAAAATGCGGTAATGCTTCGGCATATCGCCGGTGCTGGTAATGATCCCAGCCCCGGCTCCAACTCTTTTCCAATGCCGCGCGGCCGGAATCCTGGCGGGGCGCGTCGAGGGGCGCCATTGTTGGCCAAAGGTTGGACAGCATGATGGCAGCAAGAAATGGGAGAGGTTTCACGGGAATGCGGCAACGGCGGCTGCTCATCAGGAATCTTCGTGACAGTGGCATCTCCCCGCCGGCATGTGGCGGCGCTCGCATTGAATTGACGCGGATGTTAATAAAAACGGCCTAAAGATGCAAGCAAAAGGTCGGCTGCTGGCTGCTGCCGCAATTGACCTGACTGGCCGCCCTCGAAAACGCCACTTGAACATTACGTCCCTCACGCCACCAGCCCCCACGCGCAGGCGCAGCATCAACCAACGGCTTCTCCCTTTAGCGCATCATCTCCTTGTCCCCTTGTCTCCTTCTCCCCTTGTCCCCTCACCCGGCTCGCCGTGCCATCACCTCCTGCGCGGCAAACTGCAACTGATACAGCCGGTAATAAATGCCGCGCAGCGCCATCAGCTCTTCGTGCGTGCCGATCTCACGCACCTGCCCCTTGTGCATCACGATCACCCGGTCGGCATGTTGAATCGTCGACAGCCGGTGCGCGATGATCAGCGAGGTGCGACCCTGCATCAAGCGCTCGAGCGCCGCCTGGATGAGCAACTCGGTTTCGGTGTCGACGCTGGAAGTGGCCTCATCGAGCACGAGAATGGGCGGATCATACGCGAGCGCGCGTGCAAAGGCAATAAGCTGCTTCTGGCCGACGGAAAGCGAATTGCCGCGTTCGAGCACCGGCTCCTGGAACTGTCCCGGCAATTGCTCGATGAAGCGCAGCGCGTTCACCTCGGCGGCGGCTTGGCGCACCGCTTCCGGCGCAATGGCAGGATTGCCGAGCCGGATGTTTTCTGTAATCGTGTCGGCGAACAGAAAAACATCCTGTAAGACCAGGCCGATTTGTCCGCGCACGTCATACAAGGGCAGCGTTGCCGCGTCTCGGCCATCGATGAGAATCTGGCCGCGCTGCGGCGCGTAAAAGCGTGACAGCAGACTGATGATCGTGGTCTTGCCGGCGCCGGTGGCGCCCACAATCGCCACGGTTTCGCCCGCGGCGATCTTGAAAGAGACTTCCTTCAACACCATTTCATCTTCGCGATAGCCGAAGCTCACCTGGCGGAATTCGATTTCGCCCCGCGCCCAGCGCGCCGGCATCGCGGTCGCCGGCGGCAGCACGCTCTTGCCGTTGGTGGAGAGCTCGTCCGGCTCGTCCAAGATCCGGAAGACGCGCTCGGCGCTCGCCATCGCGGTCTGCAAAATGCCGTACTTTTCCGCGAGATCGCTGATCGGCCGGAAGAACATCTCGACATACATGATGAAGGCTACCAGCGCGCCGAAGGTGAGCGCCTGTGCGATCACCTCGCCGCCGCCGTACCAGATGATCAAGGCTACGGCCAGCGCGCCGATGAATTCGACCACCGGATAGAAGACGGCATAGTAAAAAATCGTCTTGCGGTAGGCCTCGAGATAGTCCCGATTCTTCTCGTCGAATTGCCCGAAGTTTTTTCCCTCCCGGTTGAAAAGCTGTACCACCGGCATGCCGGTGATGTTCTCCTGCAAAAAGGCGTTGATTTTCGCGAGGCGCACGCGAATGTCGCGCTCGGCCTCCCGCACTTTCTTTTTGAAGATGGCGGTGGCGAGATAGAGCAGCGGCACCGTGCTCAGCGTGAGCAGGGTGAGCTGCCAATTCAACTGAAACAAGGCAATGATGATGCCGGCGAGCATGAAGACATCACCGAACACCGACACCAGTCCGGAAGTGAACAGTTCGTTGAGTGACTCGACGTCGTTGGTGACGCGCGTCATCAGCCGGCCCACTGGGTTGCGGTTGAAGAAGGCGAGCGGCAGGCGCTGCAGATGGCCGAAAATCTGCATGCGCAAATCATACATGATGCGCTGGCCGACGCGCTCCATCAGAACCGAGCGGTAGTAATTTACCACCAGGCCGAGCAGCAAAATGCCGAGGAAGGCCAGGGCCACCAGGGTCAGGCCACGGATGTTCTTGTTGGCGATGTGCTGATCGATCGCGATTTTGGTCAGGATCGGGCCGAGCACCGACAGGCCGCTGCTGAGCAGCAGCAGCAGCACGGCGATCGTCATGCGGCCGCGCATCGGGCGGATGTAGCGCAGCAGCCGGCGCATGAGCGCGGCGTCATAGGTCCTGGTCAGTTTGTCTTCGTCAAATCCGGCCATCGGGGTCTTCCTACAGCTTCTCCAAATCCTCTTCCAATTGTTGCATGCGGCTCAATTCGGCATAGAGACCGTCTTTTTCGATCAGCAATTCGTGTGTGCCGCGCTCCACGATCATGCCGTCTTTGAGCACGATGATGAGATCGGCGTCGCGCACCGTGGAAATGCGATGTGAGATGATGATGCTGGTGCGCTCGCGCATCACCCCGCGCAAGCCGCGCAGAATCTCGTCCTCCGTATAGGTGTCCACCGATGACAGCGCATCATCGAGAATCAGGATGCGCGGCTGGCGCAGGATGGCACGGGCGATGGCCACGCGCTGCTTCTGCCCGCCGGAGAGATTGATGCCGCGCTCGCCCAGCAGCGTCGCGTAGCGCTCCGGAAACGATTCGATCTCCTCGCGGATGCGCGCGATGGTAGCGGCCGCGTGCATCGATTCGCCGTTGTCCGTCGCGCTGCCGAAGGTGATATTCTCCTGAATCGTGTCGGAGAAGAGAAAGGTTTCTTGCGGCACGAAGCCGACATGACGGCGCAGCACCGCCAGCGGAATCCGCCGGATGTCGACGCCGTCGATCAGGACGCGGCCTTCGGTGGGATCGAACAGCCGCGGGATCAAATTGACCAGCGTGGATTTGCCGCTGCCGGTGTGGCCCACGATCGCCAGCGTCATGCCGGCGGGCATCTTGAGATTGAGGTGGCGCAACGCCCAGGCGGATTCATTGTAGCGAAAGCTGACGTTCTGGAATTCGACTTCGCCGCGCACCGTGGTGATGGCATGATCCGTCTCCTCCGTGTCGCGAATCTCCGGCGTCTCGCGCAACACGCGGTTGATCCGGCCCATCGAGGCCGCGCCCTGCTGCACCACGTTGATCACCCAGCCCAGCGCGATCATCGGCCAGGTCAGCATGCCGATGTAGGCCACGAAAGCGACGAACTCGCCCCAGCTCAGCCGCTCGTAGATCACCTCCCGGCCGCCGACCCACAACAGCAGCAGAATGCCACCGCCGGAGAGCGTGCCCATGCCCGACCACAACAGGCTCTCCACCTTGCTGAGCGCAATGTTCTGCTGCATGTACTCGCGGTTGAGCTTGCCGAACTGCTCGATTTCGAACCCTTCGCGCAAATACGATTTGATGACGCGTATGCCGGAGAGGTTTTCCTGGGCGCGCGCAGTGATCTTGGAAAACTGTTCCTGAATCTGGTGGTAGGCGGCGTAGATGCGGTCCATCGTGAATTTCACGATCACCACCATCAGCGGCAGCAGCAGCATCGCCAACAGCGTGAGCTTCACGCTCATCAGCATCATTAAGATGAAGGCACCCACGCCCACCACCAGCGTGTTGGAGGCGTACATGATGCCGGGCCCGAGCACCGCGCGCACGCTGTTCAAATCATTGGTGGCACGCGCCATCAAGTCGCCGGTGGGATGGCGGTTGAAGAAGCCGCGCGACATGCGCTGCAGATGCCGCAAGTAATCGTTGCGCAGATCGTATTCGACGAAGCGCGAGACCACGATGATGGTTTGCCGCATCCAGTAGCGGAAGAAGCCCTCGCCGGCCGAAACCAGCAGAATCAGGCCCGCCGCGCGCAGCAGCCGCGCGGAGGACAGATCGGCGCGCAGCATGTCGATGGCGCGCTGCAACACCTTCGGTCCGAGCAGCGCAAATACGTTGGTCACAAAGATGAAAACCACGCCCAGTGCAATCTGGCCGCGATATCTCTTGAGATAGGGCAGCAGCGGCGCCAGCTCACGCAGCTCGCGCAAACCGGTTTTGGTAGTGGAGGAGACGGCCATAGGAAGAAGGTCAATACCGAATGAATGTTCAACCTGAATGGGCGAAACCGCACAGGCGGCGGTGTTCGCGAGGCAAGATCAAGCCTTGCGCCATGACTCGGACAAGCCGGAGCCATGGAGGACACAAAATGGAAAGGGCACAAATATTACTTTGTGCGCTTTCCATTTTGCGTCCCGAGAATCTTTGTTTCGTTTGCACACATTTGACTATTGACACCCTACGCCAGATTTCGGACGAGCTGAAACCCGCAGCCCGCGGGCAGCAATAAGACCGATTGGTAACCTGTTGTCTTGCACGATGTATCCACTGCCACTGTCATCCAGCCAGGATCTTGTTGAGATTTGGGCACACTGCCGTGTCATTCACATCAGAAGCTCACCGCCGAGACGCAGAGAAAGGCCTTTTTGAGGTAGCAACTCTGCACTCTCCGCGGTGCAAGCGTTTGCTTGGTGGGCAAGAATCTTTCAGAATTCTATTCTAGCTTTGCGCGCCCTATGGCCTAGCGCGCAGTTGCCCCCTCCGCAGCCGGCACGGTCACGCTGCTGATGAATGCCAGCACCCGCGCAAAGATCTCTTCGCGATCATGATCCACCGTCAACACATGATAGGAATTCGTGACGATCAGTTTGTCCACCTGCGTTGATTGCACCCGCTGGAGCAAATACTCGAGATTACTCACTGGTATGGTGTGATCTTCCACGGCATGCACAGCCAGCAACGGCGCTGTGATGCGAGCCAGCTCGGCGCGCACCAGCCGCATCAATCGCAATGCCGGCTTGGCCGCCGCGATGGGATAGGATTGATAACTCCGCAGCAGGGCTTTGCCGGCGCGATCCTTCACATCCGGGCCCGCGGCTTTGCGGCGGATGTAGTTGAAGGGCGAGAGCAGATGCACCGTGGCGGTGGCCCACCAGGAAAGCTTGAGTGCAGGCGCGAGCGCCACCACGCCCGCCAAATCGAAGTTGGCTGCCAGATGCAAAGCCAGTGTGGCGCCCAATGACAGGCCGATGGCCACTTGTTGCCGGGTGATCCGGCGAATGTCCTGCAGGCCTTGTTCTGCGGCGACCAGCCAATCGTGATGGGAGACGTGGAGCAAATCGCGGGGATGAGTGGCATGCCCGGGCAAACGCGGGGCGCGAACCGTAAAGCCCTTTGCGGCAAGCAATGCTGCCAACCCTGCCATTTCCTGGGGGCTGCTGGTGAATCCGTGAAGCAACAAACATCCGATTTCATGCGGTGGCATCATCGCCGGCAATATATCATCTCATGAGGCAAAAGTCAACCGTGTGGCTGCCGGCCACCAGCCCGCGAACGCAACGACTGGGCGGAAATTTCCTCCGCACCGAAGTCATGAGCGGGATCGGCCGGCGCGCCGCGTCCCGGCCGATCCGCACCATTCAAAACACAAAGGCAAAGGTGAAGCGATGGGCCTGACTCAGGCGGCCCAAATCGGAATAGGCATAGTCCAGCCGCAGGCGATAACTGGAATTGGGATAGTGCAGATCCAGGCCGCCGCCCAAGGTCGGGAAAAACGCCTGGTTGTCGGGATCATCGATGTTGTCGGCGTTGGTGAGGGCACGGAAGCCACCGCGCACAAAGACGAAACGATTCAACGAATATTCTCCGCCGACGCAGAAGCCGGGCGCAACATCGCGATAGTCAAAGTAATCGACGTTGGCGACCAGCGCCTGCTGCTCAAACCGAAATACGTCCAGTGAGACGCCCAGCCGGAATACCAGTGGCAGCGGCCAGGCCTCGGTTTCCAAACGGGCCGGTGTTTCATCAGGATTCGCGCCCTGACCGGGAGCGACGTCCACGCGGATGAGTTGCTCGCGGCCTGCCAATTGCATTTTGCTGCCAAAATGCGAAATCGACATGCCGATTTTCAAACCGCGAAAATTAGTTTGATAGAGCGTGCCGAAATCGAGCGCGAAACCATGCGCCTTGGAATTGGCCACGGTTTCGCCGACATATTTGCCCTGCAGGCCGATGGAGAAACGATCGGTCAAGCGTTGCGCATAGGCCAGCCCCACCGCGAGATTGCTGCCGCCAAAGCTGATGCCGGTGCCGTCCGGCGCTTCCGGCGTGGTTTCTTCGAGGTCGCCCATGCTCAAGGCGTTCACGCTCACCGCCACCGTGGTGTTTTCCTGCAGCGGCAGGTTGGCGGCTACGGAAATGAGATTGACGTCGAGGATCCAATCGGTGCGGGCGACCATCAGTTCGCGCTGGCGCAGATCCGCCAGCCCCGCGACATTCCAAAAAATCGTGGAAATGTCACTGGCCTGCGCCACGTAGGCGCCGGCCATGGCTTCCGCCCGGCTGCCCACGCCAATCTTCAAGAAATTCGCGGCCGAGGTGCCGGCATTGTCGAATTGCGCCAGTGCCAGCGCCGGCAGCAGCACCAGAGCCAGGAACAAGGATCGGTATTTCATATGCACGTTCTCCAGAGCGAGAATTCCAAACCGCCGGTCAGGCGCGGTGTTTTTCTATTGAGAAAACGCCGCCGCCGCGCCACGCCCGCCTGCTTCATTTCACCACGGCAAACTTGCCCATGGCCTGCTGGCCGTTCGGCAGGGTGATATGATAGAAGTAGATGCCGAACGAAATCTCCTGGTCGTTGTAGGTGCGCAGGTTCCACGGTTCCATCGAGGTGCCGTTGGTGTGCGCGATGGTTTTGACCAATTCGCCGGCAAGGTTGTAGATGCGAATGGTGCATTGCACCGGCAGGTGGCGGAACTGAATTTCCTTGTTGATCAACGTCGTTTCGAAGACTGAAGCGACACGATAGGGATTGGGCACGACGCGCACCGCTGCCAAATCCGCGGTCGTGGCCTCGGCTCCTGCCGCGCTGGTGGTGATTTTGAAAGCATCTTCACTTTGAAAGGGATGGGTCAAATAGGCGCGCGCCACGTCACCGGTTTGCGGCAGCACCGCTTCGCCCTCGACGGGCGCACTCAGCGTGATCTTCCAGGTGAAGCGGTCGCGGCCGGCCACCTTCTCGCGGATGGTCATCTCATCGCCGCTCGTCCACTGCCGGCGCATCTCCGGCGTCGAATCACTGCTCGCCTGGGAGAGAAAGAAATCCACCTGCACCGGCGCGGAGCGGTCGTACACATTCCAAATCTCAAAAGGCACCGCAATGGCGGGATTGGCGCCGAGCTGCAATGAAGTGTCGCCGGCAGCCGTGAAGCGGACTTCATAATCGCCCTCGTTGAGGGCCTGCTGCGGCCGCATGCTGACGGTGTAGTTGGTCGCCGCGCGCTGGTCGGTGTTGCCCACAAAGAAGCCGGCCAGCCGTGTATTCAAAACATTGTCGGGATCATTCAGTACGCGCAAACGGATGCCGTTGAACACCGGAATCGTCTCTTCGCCGTTGACGGCGGTGACGTTGCTGAGCACGGTTTCGCCGGCCTGGTTGGTGAGGTTGAACCGCAAGCCGCCGGCCGTGCTTTCGAATTTCAGCGTGTACTCCTGCGAGATGACCGCCACCTCATTGATCAATTCCAGCAGGAGGTCGCCGGTGCCGTGGCCACTCACGCGCTCCGGACCGGTGAGCTGCCCGGGCTTGAAGCCCGCCACCCGCGGCAGCGGCACCACCGCTACGGTGTTGTCACCCGGGAAATTGGGATTGTTCTTGCGCGAATTCTCCAGCGGCGGCACCGGAATGCCGCTCGGATCATTGGGATTGACTTTGAATTCATCGCGCGAATCGTAGGCGGTCACGGCATACCAGTACTCATAGCCGTTGATGACGTTATTATCGACGTATTTGTGCGCCAAACCGGTGTTCGAGCCCAAAGTCAAATAAGGCGACAGCGGGTCGATGCCGGTGATGTCGTCATTCAAGTCGAACTGCGCCAGCGGCACATACGCGACCACCGTGCCGTTGACATCGGTGATGGGCGTGCCCCAGGTGCGGCCGCGGTCATCGCTGCGGAAAATGCGATAGCCCTGAAACCGGTTGTTCTTGGTAAGGCGATCGCTGCTGCTCTCACTCGGTTCGGCATCCCAATAGAGCGTCACGCTGCCATCGCCGGGCACGGCGCGCAGCCACGGCTCTTTCGGCGGCTCGGCGGCTTTGTAATCATTGTTGTACAACACCTGCGCGAGCACGGCATTGTTGAGCACGTCGGCGCGGTTGGCGCCCAGAATATCCGCCAAAACGAAATGCAAGCTCTCGCCCGGCGGCAAGTCAAAGGGACCGGAGGCAAAAACGAAAGTGATGTCCGGGCCGTAGGAGTTGGGCGTCTGGGTGAAATCATTGGGATGCGGCGCCACGTTGTCGGGCGGTTGAATGCCGAAGCTCAACTCGGCGTAGGCGGCGCGATCGCTTTGCGCTGCCGAGCTGTAGTCGAACAAGTACATCGTGGTCAAGCCGCGTTGCCGGCCGGTGGCCGGATCAACCGGTGTCTCCAGCACTTTCATCGCGATCCACGGCACGTTCTTCTCGATGAAGCCCTGCGCCCGGTCATCGCCATCCCACACCAAAACGGTGTTCCACAACAGCGGGTCATGAGTGGGAGAATTGGGCGGAATGAACAGCGCGAAATCATCAGTCCATTCGTTGGTGCCCTGCTCGGGCGTATCCGGATCGCCGTGCATGCCGATGTACACGTCCTTCAGCGTGTCGGCGCCGATGTTGGTGACGATCTGCTTCCAGATGATAAAATCTTCATTCAACACGTCGCTCCACTGCAGGCCCCATAGATCCACGCGAATGTTGAGCGGGCCGACGCCGTCATTGGCGCTGGCGATATTGCCGTCGGCGGGATCGTTGTCGGTCACCACGAAATAGCATTCGCGATCGGCGACGACTTTGCCGTTGAATGAGCCGGGAAAGCGCAAACCCCGGCCTTCGGAGTGATCCTGGTCGAGCGGCTGCTCGATGTTGAAACTCAACTTGGTGATGCCGTCGGTGTACGGATCGCGCGGCCAGTTTGCCGGCCAGCTTTGCGGTACATCGCTCATCGCAATGCCGAGGTTTTCTTCGTCAATGACTTTGCCGGCGTCATAGCCCGGCAGGGGTTGGTATTCTTCTTCATGATCGCGCGCCGCGCCGCGCGTGCCGATCGCCACGCTCAGGCCGCGCGGCGTGCGGCCGCCCACCATCGGCGCCAGCGTCCAGTAGTAGGTCAAATCGCCGCCGGCCGGCCAAAGATGGTTGAGGCCCCAGCGGTCATAGCCCAGCACCGCACCGTTGGAGAGACGCACCACCAGCTTGCCGACGTCCATCACGCTGCGCTTGCGATCGATGAACGCTTCCGGCTTCGCCAGCGCGCGCAAGGGTTGCAGCCCGCGCGCCGGCGCGAGCACTTGATCGAAAAACTCACGCTTGGTCATGCCGGGTGCTTGCGCGTGCGCCGGCGGTTCGGCCAGCGGCCACAGCACGGTGAGCAGGAGTGGAATCAAACTGTATTTTTTGAGATTCATGGCACCCTCTCTTGAAGCCAGGTCGAAACGCGTGTGGCAGGGAAGCAGCAACCGATCGTGGCTTTCCTGCGGTTATGCCGAAGTCCCGCCGTACGGCCTTCAGAATTCCACCTGCAATCCCAGTTCGACGTGGCGCGGCGGCCCAAAGAAATAAGGCCGTTCTTCGTTTTCCACGCTGATACCGGGCACCGTGCTTTGGTAGGGAGTGCCGGTGGTTTGAAAGACGTTGATGACGTTGCGCTTGTCGAACACATTGGTGAGGTCGGAGAACAACTCGAAATGAAGATTTTGCCAGAAGAATTCCTTGGACAGCCGCACGTCCACCGTGCCGGTCCAGGGCTTGCGCGCGCTGTTGCTTTCCTCGAGCAGGCGGCCGCGGGCATCCACTGGTGAATAGGGCAGGCCGCTGCCGAAACGGCCGTAAATGTTCACGCCCCAGTTGCGCGGCTGGCGAATATCCACCACGAAGCTGAGCGTATGCGGTTGATCCCAATCCATGGTGATCGATTTCTTCGGTGGAATCTCCTGCAGCACGGATTGGTTGATGTACTCGTTGTAATGGGTGAACTCGCTGGCCGAATTGCCTTCGGCGCGCGAGAAGGTGTAGGCCACACGGCCGGAGAAATTGTGGCTGAAGCGTTTTTCGAGCGTCACTTCGACGCCGCGGGCGTTGGCATAGTCCTCGTTCACGAAGGTGAAATAATCCTGCGGCGTGGCGTCGGCGAAGTAGATGGTCGAGACATAGTCGAAGATGTCTTTGTAGTATACCGTCACATCGCCGGCGAGATCATCCGCGATTCGTACTTTGGTGCCGAGTTCATAAACGGTCGAGCGCTCCGGCTTGAGGTTGGGATTGCCCACGATGAAATGATCGGCGATTTCGGGCACGGCGGTGGATACGCCAAAGTTCAAGCCGCGGTAGAAGAAATTGTAATCGGGATTTTGCGTGAACTGGCCGTAGGCAAAATGCAGCACGGCGCGGTCGGTGACGGGGTAGCCGAAGCCCAGGCGCGGGCTGAAGTGGATTTTCTTCTTGGCCTTCTCGATCACCCGGTTGGCGGTGAGATCGCGCTTCGATTCGACATAGTCGCTCTTGGGATCCAGATAATCCCAGCGCAGGCCCAGGTTGATCACCATGTCCTGGAATTCCATCTTGTCCTGCAGATAGACTGCGGCCTGCAGCGGCTTGAAGCGGTAGTAGGTGGTGATGTCATAGGTGTTGAGGCTGCTGACGATGTGGTTGCGCAAATCCAGACGCTTGAATTCCGTGCCGAGTTTGAGCTGGTGATGCGCCGAGACCTGCGAGGTCATGTCGAAGTTGAGGCTCTGCGTCCACGAGCGGTAACCCTGGGTGAAATCGTCATCGGAGAGCACCACCACCGTGTCGCCCGCGGCGGTGTAGTCGATATAGGCGCCGTAGAATTCATAATTGGACTGGCCGCCGAAGGCGTCGCTCACCGCGCGCGGCACGACCAGTTGATCGTAGGGTTTGCCCGGGCCTTCGCGTTCCCACAGCCGGAAATCGCCCAGACGCACGGTGTAGAAGGTGCTGGTCGAGAGCGCGTGGTTCCAGGTCACGCTGGTGAGCGCGCTCTGTGTGTGAATGCGGCTGGCGTTGTTGGGCAGCGCTTTGAAGAGATGGTTGTAGTTCTTGTATCGCTGATCGGTAAGCGCCACCCCGAAGATGAGTTTCGTGGTCGTCGTGGGCGTGAACGTGAGCTTGGCGTTGCCACGATATTGAAAGTTGAAGGTGTTGTTGTTGTGATAGTGCACCGCGCCGGCCTTCTGCACCTGCGGCGTGGTGCCGGGCGCGGCGCGCTCACGCAGCAGCGGCACGCCGTTGACGACTTCGAGGTAGTATTCCGGCAATTGCACAAAGCCGTCTTCGTCCAGGTAGAGAATCGCCAGCGAATCCGGACGGCCAAACACCCGGGCCTCCTCCGGCAGCACGCTCTTGGTGACGTTGAGATAGGTGTTGGTGACGTGGTGATCGAAGGAGGTGTAGAAGCGGAACTTGTTGCCGAGCATCGGCACCGGCCCGCCGAGCGAAAACTCCTGGCGGCGCGTGTGCCAGTTGTTGTGTTTGATGTCACCGAGCTTGCCGATCATCAGCTCATCGGTGGCGTAGCGCAACAGGCCTTCATACTTTTGGCCGCCCTCTTTGGTCACCAGGTTGATCACGCCGGAAAGCGCTTCGCCGTATTCCGCGTTGAAGGTGCCGGTGAGCACGGAAAGTTCTTGAATGCCGTTGCGCGTCACGTCTGAGCCCAGCCCGCCGTAGAGCGCATCTTCCACATAGAAGCCGTCGATCATGTAACCGAGCTGTCCGCCGCGGCCGCCGCGCACGTGAATGCCGCCGCCCTCCGAGTCATTGACCGCACCGCCTTCGCCCACACCCATCACCACGAAGCCGGCGGTCTGCACCATCGCGCCGGTGAAGGAGTTGATCGCGGCGGCGGTGATCTCCTCGCCGCGCACGATGTTCTGCGTCGCGGTCACGTCCTTCTGCAGCAACGGCCGCTCCGCCACCACTTCGACGCCCTCACCCAGCTCCAGCACTGTCGCGCTCATGGCGAAATCGATTTCAGTGGTGAGGTCGGCGCTGACGCGCACGTTGGTGATTCTCTGCTCGGCATAGCCCATCATGCGCGCCACCAGCGTGTATTGTCCGGGCGGCACGTTCAGAATGTAGTAGACGCCCTTCACAGCGGTGGCGGCGCCCAGGCTCGTGCCTTCGAGCAGAATGCTGGCGCCCAGCAGCGGCTCCCTGGTTTCCCGGTCAATCGCGCGGCCGGATATTTTGCCGACTGTGCCGGCGGTCAGTGCCAGCGGCAGCAGCAGGAGGAGGAGAAGGGGCAGTATGACTTTTTTCATTAGGCCCTCCGAGAATATGGTGAAATGGGTGACGCTGGTTGACGCAGCTTGTGGTCACGGATGAAGTGCACACGACCTGGCGATAGCAGCAAATCCGAATGTCATCACAGTGCCTGGACCGTATTGAACCGGATTGGCGGGAATACGTCCTTGGGCGCGCCTGTCCTCGCGGGCAATAGGCACGACCGCGGCCACTGGCCGCCAGAGCATCCTTGAATTGATATGATAAAAATCTACGGCGTTGTCGTCTGCAGGCCAATCCGCACGGCAGTGCTGGTCGAAGCAGCGGGAATCTACAGGCCGTGAGGGATGGGTAAGGGTGGGACAAAATCCGGCTCGAACCGGCGCACGACTGCCAAATAGCGCTTCAAGATAAGAATCTAGTCCAGAGTGTCAAGAGCCGGTTGGGGCACAAGTGTCAAGCCAAGAAATGTGAGTAGCTTCGGCTGTTGCGGAGCGCGTCAAGCGGAGTCCCGTAGGGACGCTCGAGGGTAGCCCACCAATTCATTGGTGGGAAAACTGGTTCAATCGCCCCTGGCGGGACTAAAAAATGGAAGATTCCCTCCAACCCAGTGATGAATCACTGGGCTACTTCAGGATGTCCCTGCGGGACAATTTCACGATTCCTAGCTTGACACCGATGGCCGGTTGGGGGCCGGACGCTCAGGATCTTTTGAATTTTTCACTGTCGTTTTGCAGGCGCTGTTTCGCCATTTCGGCTTCGTCGGCCAGCGCTGGCGATGGGCACTCAATGGAATGATTGGCGTCGCAGCCCCCCCACAAAAAAACGGGAAGTGCGCGCTTCCCGTTTTCTGGACAGACACTATTTCGCGTCCGTCTCTTTGCGATCCAGAAACATCTTCACCAGATCGATCGGCACCGGGAAGATCGTGGTGGAGTTGTGCTCGGAGGCGATCTCGGTCAGCGTTTGCAGATAACGCAACTGCACCGAAATCGGGCTGGCGCTCATGATTTGCGCCGCCTCAGCGAGCTTGGTAGAGGCCTGCAGCTCACCCTCGGCGTGAATGACCTTGGCGCGGCGTTCGCGCTCGGCTTCGGCCTGGCGCGCCATGGCGCGCTGCATCTCCGGCGGCAAATCGACGTGTTTGACTTCCACCATGCTGACTTTGATGCCCCAGGGATCGGTGTGCGTGTCGATGATGTTTTGCAGCTCGCTGTTGATCTTTTCGCGCTGGGCGAGCAGCTCGTCCAGCTCCGCCTGCCCCAGCACGCTGCGCAGCGTGGTTTGGGCAAGCTGCGAAGTGGCAAACAGGAAATCTTCCACCTCCAGCACGGCGCGATTCGGATCGATCACGCGAAAATAGAGCACGGCATTGACTTTGATGGAGACGTTGTCGCGCGTGATCACATCTTGCGGCGGAATGTCCATGGTGATGGTGCGCGTGCTGACCTTGATGAAGCGCTCGACAAACGGAATGATCAACACCAAGCCGGGGCCGCGCGCGCCAACATGCTTGCCGAGACGAAAGACCACCAGCCGCTCGTATTCGCGCACCACCTGGATCGCCATCGCCAGCAGCATGATGCCGAACACGATCAGAAAAATCATCCAGATTGGCAAACCCATCTTTCTCCTCCTTCACCAGCGATTAGATTCTTTTACTCACTCCACTTTCTCAACAGAGACCAACAAGCCCTCGATGGCGGTGACCTTGACGGTATCGCCCGCTGCAATCGGCGTGGCGCTTTTGGCCTTCCAAATCTCGCCGTGAACCTTCACCCGGCCGAAAGGCGCTATCGGCGTGAGGGCTGCGCCGATTTCACCGATCATGCCCTCCGCGCCGGTCACCGCCGGCCGGCGCTGCGAGCGCACCACCATGCCCACGGCAAACACGAAAAAGGCGGCGGTGGCAAGCGTCGCCGCCAGAATCACCTGCAGCGACAGCTTGGCAACCGGCTCAAAGTCCGTGGTCGGCTCCTTGAACAGCATCAGCGAGCCCAGGAACATTGCCACGATGCCGCCGATGGTGAGCACACCATAGCTCGTCACTTTGACCTCGATGATGAAAAGTATGACGCCGAACAGAATCAACAACACGCCGGCCCAATTCACCGGCAGGGTCTGCATCGCGTACAGCCCGAGAATCAGGAAAATGCCGCCCAACACGCCCGGCAAAACCGCGCCGGGATTGGAGAGCTCGAAGAACAGGCCGTAGATGCCCAGCAGCATGAAGATGTAAGCGATGTTGGGATCGGAGATGCGGTCGAGCAGCTTGTGCCGCCAGTTCATCTCCTGTACCACGATTTGGGCGCCGGCGGTACGCAGCGTGTCGACGCGATTGACCAGCTCCACTGAGCGGCCGTCGAGAAGGGTCAGCAAACTGTCCACGCTCGGCGCGATGACATCGATGACGTGGAGCGCCAGCGCTTCTTTCGCCGTGATCGACACGCTTTTGCGGATGGCATCTTCTGCCCATTGCGCGTTGCGGCCGCGCTTCTCCGCCACCGCCTTGAGTTGGGCGACGGCATCGTTGGTCACTTTCTCCATCATGGTGTTGGTGGAATCGGCTTTGCCGCCTTCGCCGCCGAGATTGACCGGATGCGCGGCGCCGATGTTGCTGGTGGGCGCCATCGCGGCCACGTGCGCGGCATAGGATAGGAACACGCCCGCCGAAGCGGCGCGGGCGCCGGTCGGCGATACATAAACCACCACCGGCACTTCACTGGCGAGCATGGCCTTGGTGATGATGCGTGTCGATTCCATCAGTCCGCCGGGCGTGTCCAGCTCGATGATCAGGCAGCGGCGTTTTTCCTCAGCCGCGGCGGCAATGGCATCGACGATGTATTCGGCGGTCAGCGGATTGATCGCGCCGTTGATGCGAATCACGGCCACGGTTGCCGGCGCTTCCGCTGCGCCGGCTGCCGGCCTCCAACAGGCAGCGGCCAGCACCACGGCACCTGCCAACAGGCGGGGAAGGAATGTATGGCTTGGTTTCATGTCAGCGTTTCCTGAGCAAATACATCAACAGCGTGAGCACCAGGCTCAGCACGATCGCGGTCATCAGGGGAAAATAGAATGTGAAATTGCCTTTGCGAATGAGGAAGTCGCCCGGCAGTTTGCCCAGCCACGGCAGCGATTTGCCGTACGTCAGAACCAAACCGGCGAGGAGGAGCAGCGTGCCGAGCAGGAGCAGCAGGCGTCCGAGATCTTGCATAGGGCGGTGTGACCGGGCCGAAAGAAAATCTTTCGCGCCATCATGCTGAGGAAAGGCAGTCAGACTGCGGTTGAAATCACATGCATGCGGCAACCGCGCGTGACCGCGAGATTTTGTGCTTGACTTTTGTAACGATTCTCTTAGATTAGCCGCTGGATTTTGAAAGCAATCATGAATGTGTTGCGAGTTTGAAAATCCCTGCGTTCCGTAGTGTGGGTAACAATCAAAGAGCCAACACCTTCAAACTGGGAACTTAGCTCTCTCTCGTGTATTACATGCCTCATCCCGTTTCGGCGGGATCTAGTGGAAGTAAAAAACGAGAAGGCGGCACCCACCGTGTGCAACACGGTTCTTTGAAGGCCCATATCTCGGAAGCAGGGATTTCTATTTGGGGCCCGCCTGCAAGAGTTTGATGCCCTCCTCCTGCGATTTCGCCACCGGAATCAACGTCTCGAGTTTCATCCGGCTGAAAATCTCCATCATCACCGGCAGCAGATTGCAGATCACCAGCCGCCGATTTTGCCGCTGCAGTTGATCATGCACCGCGATCAGCACCCCCAAACCGGCGCTGTTCATGACGCTGACCTTGCCCAGGTCGATCAGCACCTCGCCACGTGTGTTCGCGATGATTTCCTGCAATTCCGAGCGAAAGGCCTCCACCACCTGCAGATAAATCCGCCGCGGCAGCGCCTCGATCACGGTGATCTCACCTTCCTGGCGTACAACAATGGTTGAAAAAGTTGACATGTTTGCTCCGGCTCGATCGGATTGATGCCCGTCATGCCCGGCCCGGCAGCGCGCTCACTGCACGGGCGAACGATCAGATGTCCGCATTTTGGGCGTCCATCTCGAACTTGCTGCAGAAGTCGCTGAGCTTGATCTTTTGCTGGTGCAAGGCGCAGCGATAGACAAACGTCGCGTTGCCGGCCGGCGTGAGAAAAGTCTCACGGTAGCGGCAGTTCTGGCAAATGCGCGGCGGCTCACGGCGCTTGCCCCGGGCGGCCGCCGGCACTGCGGCCCGGCTTTGCTCCAGCTTTTGATAGATCTCCAAAATGTGCCGGATCATTTTCTTGATTCTGATGAGCGCCCAAATCTGCAGCACGAACAGAATCGTGAAAAAGAACAGCAGCAGATAGTAACTGGCAAATTCCGACGTGATGAAGTTCACCAGATTGTCCTTTCCCCTGTGCCGCCGCCCGGGCGTTCACGCTTGACCGCCGAGCTGGCGGTCCAACGAACGGTATTGAATGGCTTCACTCACGTATTCCGGCAAGATCGCTTCGCTGCCTTCGAGATCGGCAATGGTGCGCGACACTTTCAAGATGCGGTCGTAGGCGCGCGCCGACAGTCCGAGCTTGGTAATCGCCGTCTTCAGCAGCGCTTCACCCTTGGCCTCGACCCGGCAGAAGTTGCGAATGTCTTTGGATTCCATGCGCGCGTTGCAGAACAAATGCGGCCGCGCGCGGAAACGGTGCAACTGCCGCTGGCGCGCCGCTTCCACGCGCGTGCGGATGCCGGTGGAGCTTTCGCCGGTGGCTTCCCCGGCCAACTCGGCGAACTTCACCGCCGGCACTTCGATGTGAATGTCGATGCGGTCCAGCAGCGGGCCGGACACTTTGGCCAAATACTTTTGCACCTGCAACGGCGTGCAGGAGCAGGCATGGCTCGGATCCGTGGCATAGCCGCACGGGCAGGGGTTCATCGCGGCGATCAGCATGAACTGCGCCGGATAGGTCAGCGAAAGCGAAGCCCGTGAAATCGTCACTTTGCCGTCTTCCACCGGCTGCCGCAACACTTCCAAAACATTGCGCTCGAATTCTGGCAGCTCATCCAAGAAGAGCACGCCATTGTGCGCGATGCTGACTTCCCCCGGCCGCGGAACATGGCCGCCACCAATCAAACCGGCATAACTCGCGGTGTGATGCGGCGCGCGAAACGGCCGGGTGGCCACGAGCGCGGCGTCGGGCGGCAAGATGCCGGCCACTGAATGAATCTTGGTGGTCTCCAGGGCCTCGGCCAGCGTCATGTCCGGCAGGATGGTCGGAAAGCGCTTGGCCAGCATGGTTTTGCCCGAGCCGGGCGGCCCGATCATGATGAGATTGTGCCCGCCGGCCGCCGCGACTTCCATGGCGCGCTTGACATGCTCCTGGCCGCGCACGTCGCTCAGATCCACGGCATATTTGCCATGCGTGGAAAAAACTTCCTCCACATTCAAGCCGCAGCGCGGCAACTCGTTTTTGCCGTCGAGAAAGGCCACCACTTCGGTCAGCGAGTTGGCGGCGCGCACGTCGATTTCCTTGACCATCGCGGCTTCCCGGGAATTCTGCGCGGGCACAATCAAGCCGCGTTTGCCCTGCTGCTGCACTGCAAGGGCGATGGGCAAAGCGCCGCGAATGGGCTGCAGCGCGCCGTCCAGCGAAAGCTCACCAAGCACAACATAGTCTTCGAGCCGAGCCGCACTGACCAAGCCGGCGGCGCTGAGAATGCCGATGGCCATGGGCAGGTCAAAGGCGGAGCCTTCTTTTCTCACATCGGCGGGGGCGAGATTGATGGTGATGCGTTTTTGCGGAAAGGTGAAACCGGAATTCTTCACCGCGGCCACGATCCGCTCTTTCGATTCCCGCACCGCGCCGTCCGGCAAGCCGACGGTTGCAATGGCCGGCAACTGGCCTTCGAGGTGGGTTTCCACCGTCACCACATAGGCATCGATGCCGAGCACTGCGGCACTCAAGACTTTTGAAAGCATGCCACCCCCTGGTCAATGAACGTTGCAATCGCTCCCTATATACGAAATCGTGTTTCTTTTGTCAATCGCTTTCACGGCTGCCGGCCGCGGTCATCTGCCGCTTGGGGCGGTGCGCACGTCGTCGATCAATTCATACACCACTGGAATCACCACCAGCGTGAGCACGGTGGAGGTGAGCAGTCCGCCGATCACGGCGATGGCCATGGGGGCCCGCAAGCGCGCGCCTTCTCCCCAACCGACGGCGAGCGGCGCGAGTGCCAAAATCGTCGTGCCGGTGGTCATCAAGATCGGGCGCAGGCGATCCCGGCCCGCCTGCTGAATGGCCTCGCGGCGCGGCCAGCCCTGTGCCCTGAGGCGGTTGATGTAATCAATCAGCACGATCGCATTGTTGACCGCGATGCCCGCCAGCAGAATGGCGCCGATATAAGCCATGACACTGAGCGGCTCGCGCGCCAGCAACAGGGCGAACACCACGCCCACGCCGGCAAAGGGCAACGTCAACAGGATGGTAAACGGGTGCAGCAGACTCTCGAACGAGGCCGCCATAACCATGTAGACCAGCACGATCGACAACAGCAGCGCGAATTTCATCTGCGCGAAGGATTCCGCGCGCGCCGCCTCTTCACCGGCAAAACGCAACTCGTATTCGGGCGGCAGGGGAATGGTGCGCAGCGCGGCTTCCACCGCGGCCACGGCGCGGCTCAAGGTCATGTCCTTCTCGAGCTGCGCCGTGACATGCGCGATGCGGGATTGATTGTGGCGTTGGATTTCCTTCGGGCCTTCGCCCGGCACCAGTTGCGAGAGATCGCGCAGCCGCAACACCGCGCCCGTGGGCGCCTGAATCGGCATCTCGGCCAGCTCAGCGAGGGTTGCCGGTGAGTAGGCCAGGCGAATATTGCGGTCTTCCCCGGCGCTGTAGAAATCAGAAACGACTTCGCCGGCCAGCCTTGCTTGCACGCGCTCGCCGATTTGTTGCACATCCAGACCGAAGCTCGCAGCCAGCAGCCGATCGATGCGGAGATTGATCTCCGGCCGGCCGCTCTGAAAGCTGGTTGCGATGTTTTGCAGGCCGTCGAGCGGCCGCAGCGCCGCCGCCACCTGTTCGCTGATTTGCTGCAGCATGGCCAGCTCGCTGCCGCGCACTTCCACCACCAGGGGCGCGCTGCCGGTGCCAATGGTTTGCTGCAGGCTGGTCGCGTGAAGGTGAAACGTGGCTTGCACCTCCGGCAGATGCAATTGCGGCCGCAATCGGCGGATCACTGCCGCCGGGTCGGTGTTTTTATCGGCCGCGAGATTGATCGTGACCGACGCACGATGCTCGCCTTCACTCATGCCCGCAAACAGCGCCTGCGCCGAGGCCACATTCACCGTGGCGTAAAGGCTGCTCACCTGCTCACCCAGCAATTGGCGCACCTGCGTTTCCGCGCCGGCCAGCACTGCCGAAGTTTTTTCCAGGGGTGTGCCCGGCGGCAAAGCGAGTTCGATTTGCACCTGGTTCGCACTACTGCGCGGCACGAATTCCGATCCGACCTGCGGCAGCAAAGCTGCTGCGACCGCCATCAGCAGCAGCGTAAGTCCCACCACTGCGCCGCGATGTTGCAGCGCCCAGGCCAGGCTGCGCTCGTAGACCGGCGCATGCAGCCGGCGGTGCTGAAATGCCTGACGCTCTTCCGCGAGCAGCCGGGCGGCAAGCGGCGGAATCAGCAGAAACGCCACCACCAGCGAGGCGAGCAGGGCATAGGCCACCACCCAGGCCTGATCCTTGAACAATTCTGCGGCAATGCCCTGCACGTACACAATCGGCAGAAACACGACGATGGTCGTGATTGTCGAGGCGAAAATCGCCACGCCCACTTCGCTGGCGCCGTGAATGGCCGCCTCGGTTGCACCCTCTCCGCTTTGGCGGCGGCGAAAGATGTTCTCGATCACGACGATGGCATTGTCCACCAGCATGCCGGCGCCCAACGCCAAACCGCCCAGCGTCATCATGTTCAAGGTGAGATGTTGAAAGTACATCAGCGTGAAGGTCGCCAGAATCGACAGCGGAATGGCGAGCGCGATGATCAAGGTTGCGCCCCAATGCCGCAGAAAAAAGTACAGCACCAGCACGGCCAGCACCACGCCGATGATCGCCGAGGACTTCACTTCCCCGATGGCCTGATCGATGAAATCCGCCTGGCTGGAGATCAACGTGAAGCGCAGATCCGGGGATTCGGCCTGCGTACGCGCCACCGCCTCACGGATTTGTGCCGCGACCCGCACGGTGTTGTCTTTCGCTTCTTTGTAAATGTAAAAACCGATGCCTTCTTCACCATTGAGCCGGACGAGATCGGTGCGCTCTTCGGGCGCGAGGCTGACGCGCGCCACCTCGGAAAGGTAGATCGGCACTTTGTCGGGCGCATACTGGCTGCCGGCTTGCTGGCTGCCGGGCAGCGTGCTGTCCGCACTGCCGCCGTTGGCCGCAGCCTGGTAACCGACCACGGTGGCAGCCACGTCTTCCACACCGGTGTAAGCGCCCAGCCCCTTGATCAAATAGGCCTTGTCCTGCTGTACCAGCCGGCCGCCGGATGCGTTGGCGTTGGCCTGGCGAATTTTGGCGGCGAGGTCGGCGGGCGTCAGACCAAAGGCCGCCAGCCGGTAGGGTTCAAGCTCCACGCGTACTTCGTTTGTGATGCCGCCATACACCTGCACGCGGGCCACGCCGTCCAATCTCTCCAACGTGTGTTTGATGACGTTCTCGCCGATCCGGCGCAGTTCGTCGAGGTCGCGTTCGCCGCTGCTTTGCAGCGCATAGACCATGATCGGCTCTTCCTGCGGATCAAAGCGCGCGATGGTGACGCGGCTGATTTCGGGGTCGGATTCATAGACGGCGGTTTTCTTCTGCACGTCGAGCAGGGCGAAATCCATGTCGGTTCCCCAACTGAACGTGGCCGTGGCCTGCACGCGGCCGAGGCCGCAAATGGTGCGCACGTCCACGACTCTGCTCACCGTGCCCAGCTCGCCTTCCAGCCGGCGGGCGAAGCGTTGTTCCATTTCCTGCGGCGAACGCTCACCCGACTGGATTTCCACCACAATGCGGGGATTGTAGATCGCCGGCAGCAAGTCCGTGCCCAGCCGGTTGAACGAAATGACGCCGAGAATCGTGATGCCCAGCATGAGCATGGCGATGGTGACGGGATAGCGGACGGAAAATTGCGGAAGGTTCATAGCTCACTTGGTTTGGCAACGTGTTTGCGGTCCGGCCACGACTGCCGGAAACCGGTCCCGGCACGGCGCGCGCGTGCCGAAGAAGATCCGGTGCGGCCTCGCGCCGATCACGCGGGTTCTGCTATTCCGTTACGCGGACTTTCGATTTGTCGCGCAGCGTCTCCTGCCCTCTGACCACCAGACGTTCACCCTCATTCAAGCCTTCGAGAATCTCGATCTCTTCGCGCGTCTCGATGCCGGTGCTCACCTCGCGCAATTCCGCGCTCGCGCCTTCCACCACGAAGGCGACCGGCCGGTTGTCGCGCGTTTGCAATGCGGTTTTGGGAATGACAATGGCCTCCGGCCGGTTTTGGATGACGATCTCCGCCTTGACGAACATGCCCGGCCGCAGCAGGAGCTGGCCGTTTTCCACCGTAATCGTGGCGGTGAACGTGCGCGTTTGCGGATCAATCGTCGGATCAATTGCCGTCACCCTGCCCTTGAAAGTCTGATCCGTCAGTGCATAGTTACTCACCACCACCTCCTGGCCGATTTGCACGCGGTCGAGATCGGTATTCGGCAGGTTGACGGGCACGAGCGCCGTGGCATAGTCCATGATCGTGCACAGCCGGAAGCCGGCTGGCACGCGCGTGCCCACGGCATTGCTCTGCAAGTTGGCAAGATAGCCGGTCAGCGGCGCGGTCAGCCGCAGTTTACCCGCCTTGAGCTGCGCCGCTTCGAAGTTCAAGCGCGCGTCCAAGGCATTGCGCCGCGCCAATTCGAGCTCCTTCTCCGTGACGCCGCCTTCGCGGAACAGGGCTTCCTGCTTTTGCAGCTCGCGCTCGGCGTTGGCCATGGCCAGCTTTTGCGACTCCACGCGCACGGTGAGCAGGTATTCCTGATTTTCGATCTCCGCGAGCAGTTGCCCGGCCTGCACGCGCATGCCGGCAGCGAGGCTGACGCCGTTGTGTTTGGCGAGGCGCAGAATGCCGTCGACTTCCGCGATCACCCGCTCTTCACGCTGCGCCCGCAGCGTGCCGGTCGCGGAAACATAGGCGGCGATCGGCCCGCGCTTGACCTTTTCCACCACCACCGGAATGGTCAAGTCTGCCGCGGACTTGTCTTCTCCGGGATTGCAAGCCCACAGCAGCAATGCCACGGGCAGAAATCGCGTGTTGAATCTTTTACAAGTCATGTATTGGCCCTTTTGACTAGCTCTTGGTGATCGCTGCCTCTAGCCCTTGGTCACTAAAGAGTAAACTCGTTGCAAAAAAAGCAAAAATTTGTCCGGTGGCTGCTTTCTCGACCTGCATTGCTGCGGGTCTTGTAGCAATTCTGAAAATCTCCGCCTTCTTCCACTTTGGGCGAAAGAATTCACGCAGAGATGCAAAGCCGCAAAGTTCTCCCGATCACTTTTTGTCGGCAATCATGAAAGACAAAACTCGAATCTTTTTCTTGCGTGCCTTCGCGGTCGCTTCTGCCTTCCTTGGTTCCTGCTCGTTCGAGGCATGGTGACTGGATGCCGCCTCGGGTCAACGCGCCGGCGGCGCGGTGACCTGCACCGGCGCCTCCAGTTCGAAATCCCACAACGTCTTGCGCCGCAAATCAGCGAGCGCCTGCTTGTAGTCGATGATCGCGTTGAGGGAATTGGTGCGCGCCTGGGTCAGGCGGTTTTGCTCCAGCGCCAGGTCTTGCGAGCTTAAGTCTCCGCTTTCGAATTTGAGCAGGCTGATGCGATAACTCTTCTCCGCCAATTCTTCACTGCGGCGGGTGATTTCCAGACGTTGCTGCGCGGATTCGAGATTGCGTACGGCGTCGCGAATTTCCTGCTTGATGGCCTCGGTGCGATTTTGCTGCGTCAAACGATCGCTTTGCAGCGCCGCGCGGGCCGCCTGCACCTCCGCGCCGTTCTTGCCCCAGTCCCACAACGGCACCGACAAGGCAAGCTTGACGCTGCGATCGGTGTCGAATTTCTGGAACGCGTCCCGGAATTTCTTCTCCTCATTCAACAGGCCATAGCTCGCATACAGCTCGCCGGTGATTTCGCTGGCGGCGTCGGTTTCGGCCACGCTGATTTCGCTCAATTGCACGGCAATTTCATCGGAGCGCAGCTCGGTGCGGCGCTGCAGCGCCTCGGCCAGCGCGCGTTCCAGCACAACCTGAATCGGGCGATAGGTTAGTTCGGTGACCACCCGCACCGAGTCCTCCATCGGCAGGCCGATGAGCAGCTTGAAGCTGTCCTCGGTGCGCTGCAGATTGGCGCGGCTGTTGGCCAGAGTGTTGCGCGCGTTCGCCATTTCGACCTCCAGCCGCAAAACCTCCAGCTCCGGAAACAGCCCGGCCTGCTGCTTCAGGCGCGCAAGATGAAAGGCATTTTCGGACTGTTGTGCCTGCGCCTGGTCGATCGCCAGTTGCTGCTGCAGGCGAAAGAGATTGTAGAAGGCGCTGGTGACGTTGTAGATGATGTCGAGCTGGCTGCGGCTGTAGGTCTGCAGTGTGTTTTCGAGGTTCAAATCGGCCTTGCGATAGTTCGTCTTCAGGCGGTTGAGCGTGAACAGCGGCTGCCGGAATTGCAGCCGCAGTTGCGGCAGATAGGTGGTGGAAGAAGTCCGCTGCTCGAACGGCGTGCCGCCCACGTCGATCGAAGTGGTGATCGATTGATGAAAGCGCTGCATCACACCCACCAGCGAAATCACGCCGTCGGTCATGGCCAGCGGCTGATTGACGAACAGCTCCGCCTGCATGTCCACGAAGTTCTGCCGGGGAAAGACAAATTCGCCGGTACCGATTTGCGTCTGGCTGATGCCCTGGCGGAGATTGGGCAGGCTGGAGAACACCAGCTCGCCAAAACTCTTGAAACTGGCCTCGGCGGCTTTCAAGCTCATGCGGGAATTGAGCAGCGATTGTTCGAGCTGTTTTGCCTGCTGGCTGCGGTTCAGCCCAATGGCAAGGCTTTGATCCAGGGTCAGCCGGTGCATCACCTGGGCCAGACTGTTGGTCGCGCCGGCCAGCAGCAGGCTCGCCAGCGCCAGCAGAACGACGGCGGTGTTGTGCTTCATCGGTCGGAGGTGCTTTAGGTTCACTGCAATTCTGTTTGGAATGACGGTCCGGAGAACGACCTGCTCAACTCAAAGTGACAATCTGTAAGGTTCCAGCTTGCCGCCAAGTCTGATTGACGAATCCCGTTTGAAAATTCGTTCCCGCCTTCACACCGGCGCGGGCGGCCGCGCCTCACTCGACGAACTCCCAGCGCACGGCATCGGCAATCACAAAGCCGCTGCCGGCATCGGACAATTCGATAACGGCAGGCTGGTCCGTCTTGAAGTGATAGCGGCCGAGTGCCAGCCAGCCCTCGGCGGTTTCCTGCGGCTGCAGCTCCAGCCGGCTTTTGCCTTCCGCACTGGTCACCGTGATTTGAAACGAGCGGCTGAGATTGCGCGACCACCAACTGCGGGCCATCGGCAAATGAAAACTCAATTCATAATCGCCGGTGCGCGGCACTTTGGTTTCCCAGCGCGCGGGGTAGTCGCCGCGACCGCCGCGCTTCATGCGCCAGCCAAAATAGTACTTGCCGTACGCCATCGGGTCGGTGTCTTCCCACCAGCTCTGGCCCTTGGAGGGCGGGCGCAGATACCTGGCCTCGGCGCTCACCGGCGTGAAAAAACCCGCGTCCTGATCATCCAGCACAAACGCCAGCGAATCGTTCGAGGACACGGTGGTGAAAACCGTATCGCGCGGCGCGCCGCGGCGAATGCGATGGTTGAGCGTCACCGGCTTTCTGATCTCGCCGCGGTTGCGTGAAAAATAGGGAATGACGCGCACGTTTCTGGGAGGCTCGGTGACGGCGAGCTGCATTTCCTTTTCTTCATAACTGCCCAGCGCCAGCGGCCGGCGAATCTTGTCGTTTTCCGTTTCACACACCACGCGCACGAAGCCCTCGCCCTTTTCGCCGTTTTGCACGCGCACGCGCACCTGGTGCATCACCCGCATCTTGCCGGTGTCGAGTTTGTCGGCCTCGGCGAGCGTGAGGCGATAGCCCGGAAACGTGGCGTGCTCGAACCACTGCTCCAAAAATTCGCTGTGATCGGTTGGGGTAACGGCTTGAACGAGGCGAGACAAGGTATCGCGGTTGACTTGCTGATAGCGGTGCTCCGCCACCAGCCGGCGCAACACGGCAGCGTAGTTCTTTTCGCCGAGGCGTTCGCGCAGCATTTGCAGAATCGGCGGCGCCTTGAAATCGACGCAGGCGCGATAGAGGTTGCCGTTGCCCTGCGGCCGCAGGCCGGTGAGCGGCGTCTTGCTGAGTTTTTCCAAAACCGAATCGACTTCCACGTCATAGCGGTGCCGCACGGCCCATTCGCCGTCCATCTGACGCAGGCGGTCGAAGCTGCTGAGCGCGGCGCTCCAGCGATCGGGATAAAAAGTGTCGCGCACGCGGCGCTCGCATTCTTCATAGAGCTGCAGCTCCAGGCCGCGGTCGAGCACGGGGTCGGCGATGTCCAATTGCGCGTGCAGGTAGTTGCGCAGCGGTGAACGCAGCGTGCCGTCGCCGCCCCAGTAGTTGTCGGGAAGCAAAAGATCGAGCACCGCTTCGATGAAGACATCGCGTTTGATGCGGCCGGGTGAATCGTCGCGGCCGCGGCGCCGGGCTTCTTTGGTGCGCTCTTCTACCTCGCGCTTGAAGCGCCTGCCGGCCAGGCTCACTTCCTCGAGCATGACGAGGCCGGGTTGCAGCAGGACATTCTCCACGCCGTGGCGGCCCATGTAGACCTGCATCTGCAGCGGCACCTCCACCAGCGCCAGCCGCTCGAAGGGGTAGGGCACGCCCGCGACTTCTTCGAAAATGTCAAGCATGCGCGTGATGGCTTCATAGCAGGTGTCGGCCACCTCCGTGAACACTTCCAAATCGCGCAGGTGTTTGTCGCGGAAATAGAGCTCGATCGCGATGTCTTTGAAGTCCCGTGCCAAACGTTGATATTCACCCGCATTCAACGACAGCGCTGGCACCGGCGTCACTACTTCAAACACGGTTTCTTTGCCGCTTGCCGTGCGGTTTTCGGAGACCCGCCGGCCCTGGCTGATGACGCTGAGCCGCGCCGAAGTGTGCACGCGCAGCCGCGCGGTGGCGAAATTCTGCGGCCGCGGCGTTTCGTAAGCATAGCCGGCGGCTGCGCCCGGCACCGGATACCAGCCGCATTGCGCCGGCAGCACCGCCAACTCTCCGCTGAGCCAGGCCGAAATGTTGCCTTTGACCCACGGACCGTCATCGCGGCGAATCAATTTGGTGGCCTGCGGCATGCGATCGAGCATGAAACCGTCAGCCTCGATGTCGCCGGCATACGTGACGAAGAGTGTGTCGCTCGCGCCGGGCGGCAAAGCCGCCGCTCCCAAGTCCACCACCAGCAGTTGCGAGGCTTGTTGAAACGGCACCGCGGCCTGACCGTGCCGGCTCACCTGGCTGACGCGCAGACGGCCATTCAAGGCAAACACCAGCTGGCTCAGCGGAACGTTGTGGGGATTGGCCACCGCGAGCCGCGCGTTGACGCGCAGCGGCGTGGCATTGTCGTGCAGCCAAATTTCCAAATCATAGTGGCGCACTTGTGCCAGCGGAGGCGAGAGCCATTGCTCTTGCTGCTTGAAATCGGCTGCGCGTGCAGCCAGCCGGGCCTGGCTATCTGCTCTGAGGTTGAAGGCGATCATCAGCGCGGCCAGCAAACAGGTGAAGCCGGAAACGAAGGTGAAGCGCCGCGACCACGGCGACTGCTCCAGCCTCGGATAGCGCACGACCGAAAAGCTCAGCAGGCCGCAGGCGAGCAGCGCGAAGAAGAGGCGCTGCCACAGGATGGGCGTGAGATCGCCAAAGCCGATGAGATCGCTGTGAAACAGAGGCGCGAAGAAGGCGCCATAGTCGAGCAAGCCGTCGAACTTGAAATGGAAATGAAACAAGAGTGCGGCAACGTAGCCGAGCGGCAGAATGATGGCGAGCGCTTGTGAGCGCAGCAGACTGACGAGAAAGAACACCAGGGCGGTCATGAACAAAATCGCGGGCACCGAGGCAATCAGCGCGTAGGTGAGAAAGGGCAGGATCTTGAACTCCGCGCCGGCAAAGATGACTTTGAAGATGCGGGCGATGGCCGCCAGCCCGAGCAGGAAGAGATTGAGGTAGACCAGCCCGCTCACGATGCCGAGATATTTGCCCACCACCCAGTTGGCCGTGGTCATGGGCCGCGAGAGCATGACTTGGTCGAGGCGCGCTTTCTCCTCGGCCTTGCGAAAATCACCGGCCACGAAGATGATCAAAACCGCCTGCACGAAGCTGAAGAAATAGATTGCCAGGAACGCATCGGTGCCGGTGAGCAGGAACTCGCCGGGCGCGCCGGTGTCGAGAATCGGGCCCAGGGTCACGGCCAGCAGAAACAGTGCGATGATGAGCACCCCGAGGCCGGCGAGCACCCAGAATTTGGCGGTGCGGTAGAGCATCACGCGCTCGACCGCGGCCACGGCCATAATGTAGCGCAGGCTTTTGCTCATGGACGAATGAATGGTTGAATCCTTGATCACTTATTTGGCGCCAGTCCGAAATCGCGGTTTTCTGACAAGAGCGCTCCTGTAACGGCTTGGCCGTTGCATCAAAAACCTCGGCTCAGCCGAGGGTGGAACATTTTCTGATGGACACCATTCCAAAAGCGGTTCGCGCAAAGTGACCTGGCCGGTTGGAAAGATTCAGTTGCAGAAATGCGTGAGAGCAGCTATTTTCTCTCTTCGCAGGAACAAACCTCTGCACCGAAGAGCGAACCAGAATGATGAAACCAGCACGACCCTTGGACACTTCACCGGAAGTGGAGCGGATTCAGATCGAATGTCTGCGCCGGAAATCGCCCGCCGAGCGGCTGCAGTTGGCCATCGAACTGACTCGAGCCTCGCGCCGCCTGCTGGCGATGGGCGTACGCCGGCGTCATCCGGAATATGATGATGAGCAAGTGCGCCTGGCTGTGATTCGGCTCACCCTACCGGAAGAACTGTTTCTGGCAGCTTATCCCCAGGCGAAAGACCTCCGGCCATGACTCCCGAAGAAGTGCTGGGTGCCGTCGCAGCCAAGCTCGAGCAAAACGGTATTGCGTACATGATCGCGGGCTCCTTTGCCAGCAATCTGCACGGCATGCCGCGCACCACACACGATGCCGATATCGTGGTTGAAATTGATGAGCCGCGCCTGCAAAAATTCTCCCACGCGCTCGCCGAAGAATTCTATTTTGACCTCGATGCTGCGCGCGATGCCCTCGCAAGGAACAGCATGTTCAGTACGATTCATTATGACAGTGGCTTCAAAGTTGATTTCATTGTTTTGAAGCAACGGCCATTTAGCCGAACGGAATTCCAAAGAAGGACAACCGCCAACTACCTT
Source organism: bacterium (assembly GCA_023150945.1). Lineage (NCBI taxonomy): Bacteria > bacterium. Next base: position 377,674 of record JAKLJX010000001.1, read on the forward strand.
GGACGTCGCTGCTGGTTTGCCACAGCCGAAGACACCATTTTGGCAAAGCTGGAGTGGTCCAAACTGAGCGAGTCAGAACGCCAATTCAACGATGCTGTAGGCACCGCCAAGGTGCAAGGCAAAGCCCTTGACATTGATTACCTTCGCCGCTGGTCGAAGGACCTCCAAACCGATGATCTGTTGCACCGACTTTTGCAGGAGATTGGAGCAGCTCCCTGAACGCGAAGCAAGCAGCGGCAGCGGGACGGCTGCCCGACAGACTCTTGGAAAACCCAAAGCCTGCTCAATCCTCCTCTTCCTCCTCCACCCGCTGTCCCACCTCTGATTCCATGAAGTGCATGTAAGCATCCTCGAGATTGGGCGTGACGCTGTGCAGGTCATAGCCGGCGATCGGCTCGCCCACCACGCGCAGCAGCAGATGCGGCGGTTTGGGAATCGTCGAAATCACCTGCAAGCGGGCGGCGAGCTGCGGGAAATCCGCCTCGTCGATCAACACCTGCCAGACTTTGCCGGCTGCTTTTGCGACCAGCACTTCCGGCCGGCCGCGATAAGCGACCCGGCCCCTGGCTAAGATCGCAAGATCCTCGCAGGTGCTCGAAATGTCGCCCACAATATGCGTGCTGAGAATGATGATCTTGTCGCGGCTGATCTCGGTGAGCAGGTTGCGAAAGCGAATGCGTTCTTCGGGATCGAGGCCAGTGGTGGGCTCGTCGACGATGAGCAGGCGGGGATTGCCGAGCAATGCCTGCGCGATGCCCAGGCGGCGCAACATGCCGCCGGAATAGGTCTTGGCTTTGCGATCGCGGGCCTCGGCCAGTCCGACGTTTTCCAGCATCTGCAGCACGGTGGCGCGCACGTGCCGCGCCGGCACGCCGTTGAGGCGGGCAATGTAGGTTAGAAATTCTGCGCCCGTGAGTTGCGGATAGACGCCGAAAAACTGCGGCAGGTAACCGAGCGAGGCCCGAATCTGCCGGCGCTGCGTGCGCAGATCCGCGCCATCGACCAACACCTCGCCGGCAGTCGGCGTTTCCAGGGTGGCGAGAATCTTCATGAGGGTGCTCTTGCCTGCGCCATTGGGGCCGAGCAAGCCGAACATGCCGGTGGCAATTTCGAGAGTGACGTCCTGCAGGGCATGCACGCCGCCCGCATAGGTTTTGGAGAGATGTCGAATGTCGATGGACATGCGCCGCTTTTACTCATTTCTCCCTGAGAGGTTGCAGGTCAATCTAATCTTCTGCGAGTGAAAAGCAAGGCCGGAGGAATGTTCACTGTGGCGGAATTCAGCTTGAAAATGGCGGGGACGCTTGGTATGTTGACCGCCGCTAAAGCCTGCGATTCAAATCGCAGTCTGGTGGTCGCCTGCGATTCAAATCGCAGTCTGTTAGCCCAAGTCAGCTAAAGCGGACTGAGTGGCATCATCAAGAAGACCGTTGTGTGCGGGCAGCGCTTTTCGGTCGGGCTGGCCGCCTGCGATTCAGATTCAGCCTGCGATTCAAATCGCAGTCTGTTAGCCCAAGTCAGCTGAAGCGGACTGAGTGGCATCATCAAGAAGTCCGTTGCGTGCGGGCAACGTCGTTCGGTCGGGTTGGCCGCCTGCGATTCAGATTCAGATTCAGCCTGCGATTCAAATCGCAGTCTGTTAGCAGAAGTCCGCTGAAGCGGACTGAGTGGCATCATCAAGAAGTCCGTTGCGTGCGGGCAACGTCGTTCGGTCGGGTTGGCCGCCTGCGATTCAAATCGGAGGCTGAAAGCCGGAGCAGGCAACTCGGCGCCGAGAATTGCGTTTAATGGCCCTCTATTCAATCGTCCTCATTATTCGGGAGCAGTTCTCATGGCTGAAGAAAAGTTTGGTCTGGCGCAGATCGGGCAAATCGCCGTCAACGTGCATGATCTCGACCGCGCCACTGCCTTTTATCGCGACCAGCTCGGCATGCAACATCTCTTCTCCGTTTCCAACATGGCGTTTTTTGCGTGCGGCGGCATTCGCCTGCTGCTCGGCCTGCCGGAAAAACCGGAGTTCGACCATCCCAGTTCCATCATTTATTTCAAGGTGGAAGACATTCACGCCGCCCATCAAACTCTGGCCGGTCGCGGCGTGCCTTTCGAGGCCGCGCCGCAGCTCGTCGCGCGCATGCCCGCCTATGATCTCTGGCTGGCGTTCTTCCGCGATTCGGAAAACAATCTCCTGAGTCTGATGAGTGAAGCAGCCGCCGGTTGAGCGGGCACTGCAGCATCGATTCGGATTCGCAGGATTTGGTTTGAAGAAGTAGCTCTGTCGCAATGTCAGTCAGCGGAATTTGGTGCAATACATGGAGCTGTACCTCAATCTCCACAGGGTCCCTCCTGGATGATAGGAGGGAGGGACATGCTTTTTAGGATCACCGTGCAGCGGGTTTGCCGGCTCGCGTCTGAAACGATTTCAACCATCTCATGACTTCCTTCGCGCTCAAACGCCCGATTACCGTCCTGATGCTCACCCTGGGCTTGTGCTTGCTGGGTGTGATCTCCTGGCAACGCCTGCCGGTGCAACTCTTGCCGCAATTCATCCTGCCGGAGGTCTACGTTGGCACCGGCATGCCGGGCGCCTCGCCGGAAAAGATCGAAGCCGAGCTGGTGGTGGCCATCGAAGCGGAACTGGCAACGCTTGAGGGCGTGCACGATCTCGAGAGCCGGGTCTTCGCCGATTATGCCACCACCAAGGTCTCCTTCAACCACGGCACGGACATGAAGTTTGCGCTGCTCAAGCTGCAGCAGAAGATGAACGCGCTCGAGAACCGGCTGCCGGTGGGCACGCGCATCGAAGTCAACCGCTTCGACACCGCCGATCTTTCCACCTATTTGATGGAGCTCAGTATTCGCGGCGAGGCCAGCCTCGACGAGCTGCGCGAAGTCGCGGAACGGCGCGTGCGCCCCCGGCTGGAGCAAGTGGACGGCGTGGTGAATGTCAACCTCGGCGGCGGCCAGCGTCGCACCGTGGGCATTCAAATCGATCCCGAGCGCTGCGAGGCCCTGGGCGTGCCACTGGCATTGGTGCAGCAGAAGGTCGAGGCGTTTCACCGTCAGCCGGAGCACTTGGGGCGCGTCTTGGCCGCCGGCCGCCTGCTCGATGTCAATCTGCTGGGCCGCGTCGAAGACTTGCGCGAATTGAAAGACTTGATCATTGACCCGCGCGGTCCGGTGCGGCTGCAAGACCTCGCGGTGGTCGGCTACCGCCCAGCGGAACGCACACAACTCTATCGCGTCAACGGCAAAGCCGGAGTCGGCATTTTCGTGCAGAAGGACAACATCAGCAACATGCTGGCGGTGGCCAATGCCGTGCTCGCGCAAATCGAGAGTCTGAACCGCGAATTGGCGAACCAGGGCTTCACCTTAACGGTAAATTTCAGCCAGGCGGAGTTGATCCAGCAAGCCATTGACCGCATCAAGAAAATGGCGCTCACCGGCGCGTTGTTGGCGCTGCTCGTGCTTTATCTCTTCCTGCGCAATGTCCGCTTCGTCTTCATTTTGATGATTGCGATTCCGGTGTCGCTGCTGGTCACGTTCAATCTCATGTACGGCTTTCAGCTCTCGGTCAACATCCTCTCCTTGTGCGGCCTGGCGCTGGCGGTCGGCATGCTGGTTGACAACGGCATCGTGGTGATGGAAAACGTGTTCGCGCATTATCAGCGCGGCCAGGAGGCGGCGGCCGCGGTCATCAACGGCACGCGCGAAGTCAGCCGGTCGATCCTTGCCGCCACCGGCACCACTGTGCTGGTGTTTTTGCCGGTATTGTTCGTGGAGAGTGAAGCCAAACTGTTCGTGCGCGAGCTGGCGCTGTCGGTGATCTTTCCGCTGCTGGTGTCGCTGCTGGTCGCGATCACGGTGATTCCGCTGCTCGCCCGGCTCACTTTGACCGGCCGGCCGCCGCGGCCCTTTGGCAGCGGCCGCATTCTCGAAATCTACCGGTTGTTGCTCAAATCCTGCCTGCGCCATCGCGTGCGCACGATCGCCACCGTCGTCGTGTTTCTGCTGATCAGCCTGTTCATGGGCGTGGTCTACATCATCGGCACGGCCTCGCCGCCGCCGCCCGATCGCTTGGATGTTTATCTCAGCCTGCCGCCGGGCGCCACCCTCGATGCGACCGACACCATTGCCCGCCGTCTCGAGAATCAAATGCTCGAATTTCCTGATCTCGAGGAAGTGCGTGCCAGCGTGCGGCCGGAAGAGGCGCATTTGGCGCTGACGTTCGTGGAGCCGCAGCGGCGCCGTGAGCCGCTGCAGCTCGACAAGATCAAAGAAAAAATCAAAGCATTGAATCGCGGCCTGGAACACGTCGAGATCAGTTTCGATCGGCCGCAGCGCGGCGAAGGGATCGTGCAGGAAGAAGGCTTGGCGGGCGCTTTGCGCAGCGAGAAGGCGCTGCGCTTGCGCGGTTATGATCTGTCCACTCTGCGCGCCTTGAGCGAGCAGATCGTGCAGACGTTGCGTGCGATTCCGGACGTTGAGAAGGAAGCGGTGCGTTCCGAGCTGCAAACCGGCGCGCCCGAATTGCAGATTCGCGGCGACCGGCTGCGGTTGGCGCAGTGGGGGCTGGATATGCAGCAGGTGATGAATACGATCTGGGCCACCCGGCCGGAAGGCGCGCGCGCTGGCACGCCCTTCTATGCCGGCGCCACCGAGCTTGACTTGCAGTTGCAAATGAAAGACGCGGAACAGCGGCGCCTGGAGGAAGTCGAGAATCTCAAAGTCAGCAATGCCGCCGGCCAGCCGGTGCCGCTGCGTGAAGTGGCGGAGGTTCGCCTCGACGAAGGCCCGGGCAACATCGTGCGCTACAATCAAGAGCGCGAAGTGAAGATTCATTACGATTTCTTGCGCGAGGCCAGGGACTCGAAAAACCGGCTGGAGCTGGCCGAGGCCCAGGTCGATCGCATGCTGCGCGAGCTGCGCCTGCCGCGCGGCTTTGTCATCGAAAAAGTCGACGCGGAAGACAAGCAGACGGTCTACTATTGGATGCTGGGCCTGGGCGCGATTCTCATCTTCATGCTGCTCGCCGCGCAATTCGAATCCTTTTTCAGTCCGTTCGTGATTTTGGGCACGCTGCCCACCGCCGTCATCGGCGCGCTGTTCGCGCTGGCATTGAGCGGCACGCCGCTTTCGCTCGGCGAAGGCGCGCCCATGGCCCTGCTCGGCTTCATCGTGTTGCTGGGCATTGTCGTCAACAACGGCATCTTTCTGATCGATCGCATCACGCTCCTGCGCCAGCGCGGCCAGCGCTGGCAGCGCGCAGTGCTGCTTGCCGTGCAAAGCCGCGTGCGGCCGATTCTCATGACTTCCGGCACGACCGTGCTCGGCCTCTTTCCGCTGGCTCTGAAGCAGGGCACTGAACTGGAATTGTGGCCGCCCTTTGCCATCACCGTGCTCGGCGGACTCGCGGTCTCAACCGTGTCGACGCTGGTGTTCGTGCCGGTGCTCTACGTCGGCCTCGAACAAACCCGCGCCTGGCTGCAGCGCATGGGCTGGCAAGCGGTGAGCGCGGGCACGGCCGGCGCCGTGGCGCTGGGGTATTGGTTTCATCAAACCTATCAAAGCAAGCTCTACACCACGCTGGTTGCGCTGCCGCTGTGGTTCGGCGTGCTCGGGTTGATCTACGGCGTGCAACAGTTCTTTGCGGTGCGCCGCGCGCGGGCGCAATTGGCGGAAGCGAAGCTGCACATTCGCATCAGAAATTTGACGAAGATCTACGGCGCGCCCGGCCGCTTCGCGCGTGAATGGAACAAACAGCAGCGTCGCTGGCAGCGCCTTGCCGTTGCCGGACAATTGCCGTGGGATCGCGAGAACCTGCGCGAATCCGCCATCTGGATGGCGGCGCTGGGTGCGCTCTTGATCTATTTGCACACCTTCTTCAGCAGCGGCTTCTGGCTCACCCTCCTCAGCCTGCTGACGCTGGCCTGGCTGTTCGGCGTGCGCGAGCTGTACTATCGCTGGCGATTTGTGAACGGCAAACCGCCGCGGCGATCACAACCCAGTTGGCTGAAGCGATTGCGCCGGAAGCCGCGCTCGGCCGGCGCGCAAGCGCACGCTGGCAGCGAAGAGAAAGCCACGATTCTCGACTTCCCGCGGGCCGGCGGTATCTGGCTGGTCGTGCTCTTGCTGGTGTATCTGCAGTGGCGTGTGCAAGCGCCGGCGCTCACCACCATCGCCGCCGTGATCGCGCTGCTGCTTTATCAACTGCGCCGCCTCAGCCGCAAAATTGCAGAGGGCCGCATCAATCCGGAATTGCCCGCAGGCCGGTTGCGCAAGCTCAAACGGGTGATCTATGTGATCGTTCGTCTGTTGCCGTTCATACGGCCGCCACGGCCGCAAGTGCGGGCGTTGCACGGCGTCGATCTGGAAATCGGCCAGGGCATGTTTGGCCTGCTCGGTCCCAACGGCGCCGGCAAAACCACGCTCATGCGCGTGATTGTCGGCGTGCTGGAAGCGAGTCACGGCAGCATCAAGATCAACGACCGGATGCTGGCGGAGCATCGCGCGGTGTTTCACGGCGCCATCGGCTATCTGCCGCAGGATTTCGGCCTCTACGAAAACATGACGCCGCTCGAGCATCTCAACTATCACGCCCTGACCAACGGCATCTATGAAACCGCAACCCGCCGCGAGCTGATCGAGCATCTGTTGCACAGCGTGGGCTTGTGGGAACGGCGCGATGATCAGATCAAAACCTTTTCCGGCGGCATGAAACAGCGCGTTGGCATTGCGCAAACGCTGCTGCATCTGCCGCAGATCATCGTGGTCGACGAGCCGACCGCCGGCCTGGATCCGCGCGAACGCATCCGTTTCCGCAACCTCCTGGCCGAGCTGGCCAAAGAACGCATCGTGATCTTCAGCACGCATATCGTGGAAGACATCTCCAGCACCTGCCATGATCTCGCGGTGCTCGAGGGCGGCCGCCTGATTTATCGCGGCTCGCCCGAGGAAATGCAGCGCCGCGCGCAAGGCAGGGTCTTCGAAGCGATTGTGCCGGAAGAAGAATTTCCGGCCTGGCGGGAATCGTTGCACCTCGTACAACACAGCAAAGTCGACGGCGGCATTCGCCTGCGTTTCCTGAGTGACGATGCCGTTCCCGGCCTGCCCGCGGAAGCACTCGAACCTTCGCTCGAAGATGCCTACGTTCATCTCTTGCAGGAGAGCAAACGCTCATGATCCCAACCGAATCCCCGCGCGCGGCAACGCCGCCCTTGACGCGTGCGGCCGTGCGCGACCTGCGTTTCGCCGAGCTGCCGCCGCGCGCGCGGCTGGCGGTGGTGTGGGAAATTTTCCGCCTGCAGGCGCGCATCATCTTTTCGCACCGGTTGCTGTGGTTTCTGGCCGCAATGTTGATCTATTTCATCGTGGCGTATGTCATCAATTACAACCAGGAAATGCTGGACCGCATGACGCTGCCGGATGTTCTCTCCTGGCTGTTGGAGTTCCCACTTTCCGCGCTGGCCATCTACCTGAACATGCAGCTCATCACCAGTGAAAAGGACAATCGCACGCTCGAAGTGATGTTCACCACCGCCGGCTCGCGTTACAAAGTCTGGCTGCTGCGTTTGGCTGCGCTCAACGCCATTCTGTTGCTGCTGGCCGCCGCGCTCAGCACGCTCGCTTTCTTCACGATCGTCGAAGTGCCCGTGCTCACGCTGACCGTGCACGGGTTTGTGCCGGCGTTTTTTGTCGGGGCAATGACGCTGTATTTTGCGGTGAAGTTTCGCAGCGGTCTGGCCGCGGGCATGGTGGCCGCCGGCCTGCTCGTCATCATGATGATGATCTTCAACTCAATGAATGTGCCCGCTGCGCAGCGCTATTTCATCTACTTCAATCCGTATGACATGCCGCGCCAGCTCGATCCTGAAACCTGGAATCTCTGGATGTGGCAGAATCGCATCGGCGTGGTGCTGGCGGGCGGCTTGCTCTTGTTCGCCGCCCTGCGCGGGATGGAGGAGAGGGAAAGGTTGTTGCGGTGAATTCGCTTTAAGATCAAAACTTGGCCTGGTGTCTGTCCGGGAAATGTTCTGCCTCGGCTGAGCCGAGGCCTCTGCAGGATTCTTCCACAGGGAGAGGCTGTTGCGGTGAGTTCGCTTTGAGATCAAAACTTGGCCTGGTGTCTGTGCGGGAAATGTTCGGCCTCGGCTGAGCCAAGGCCTTTGCAGGATTCTTCCCCAACGACAACTTCAGGGCTGCCAACTCAACGTTGCAGCACTGGCTTGCGTGTCCCAAGCGGGTGCGTCACTTGCCCTTCGGCTCGCGGTGCATTGCTTTGAAGTGAATCAATCCCGGCGCCCACATGTGCTTGACCGGATTGACGTCTACGTGAATGACGCTGCATTTGTTCGCGGCCAGGCAGCGCTCCAGCGCCGGCTGCAAATCCTTCGGGTCCGCGACGCGCTCACCGTGCGCCCCCATGCTTTCCGCCAGTTTGTCGAATTGCATCTCCCCCAAATCCGCATTGATGGTCTCCTCCGGCGGCAATGATTTCTTCACCATCGTCTTGACCGGTTTCAGCGCGAATTGCTGGTTGATTTTCACCATGCCCCACTGCCGGTCACAGCACACGAGATAGATCGGCTTCAAATCGTTGCGCACCGCGGTTTCGATTTCCTGCAAATTGAATCCCATCGCGCCGTCACCGATGATGCAATAAACCTGGCGTTCGGGAAACGCCACCGCCGCGCCCAGCGCCTGCGCTACGCCTGCGCCCAACATGCCGAATTTTGCGGTGTGCAGCACGGTGTTGGGTACGGTTGCTTCGTGATAGAAATGAGTCCACACCGCGGTGTTGCCGCCGTCGATCACGCAAATCGCCTCCTCGGCAAACACCCGGCGGCACACATGCGCCACGTGCGCGGGATTCATCGGCACGCTGTTGTCTTTCAAAGCGCCATCGAGCTTTTGCCGGAATTTGCTTCTCGCGTTTTGAAACCTCTTCACTGCTTTACGGCGCTCCGCCAGCGGCATTTTGTTCTGCCGCGGCCGCAGCTTCTCCGCCAGTCGCGCCAGAAAGACTTTGAGATCGGAGAGAATCGCCAAATCAACCGGCTTGTTGAGTCCGAGGATTTCCTCGTCGATGTCCACCTGAATCATCTGCTGCGCGCTCGCCGGCGCCCAATACGGCGGCTTGCCCCACCAATCGGTTTCACCCAGCCGCGAGCCCAGCGCGAGCACCACGTCGGCGCTGGTGCGCACCGCCTGGTTGAGCTTGATGTAAATCATCGGAATCGCCAGCTCATGCGTTTCCGGCAGCACGCTGCGTGCTCCCCAACTCGTGGTCACCGGTGCGTGCAGCAACTCCGCCACCGCTTGCAGCTCGCTGTAAGCCGCGGCATGAATCACGCCGCTGCCGGCATGAATCATCGGCAGTTTGGCGACCGCCAGCATCTCCGCTGCCGCGGCGATTTGTTCATCGCCGGCGCAAATCGCCTCCAAACGGCGATAGCGGCCGGGCGCCAGCAGCGGCTGCGCCTCGGTTTTGCCGTTCATCAAATCTTCCGGCACATCGACGTGCACCACGCCGGGCCGGCCGTGATACGACAGCCGGAAGGCCCGGCGCATCATCTCCTGCAGCCGGCCGAACGAAAGCGCGGCGCCGCTCCATTTCGCCATCGGCTTGATCACGCCGACTTGGTTGAAATATTGATACGTGCCGCCGCGACCGGGATAGCCGATGCCGCTGCGCCGTGTGCTGGTGATCAGCAGCACGCGATTGCCCTCGCCGTTTTCCACCGCCACGCCTGCCAGCGCATTGGCGACGCCCGGACCATTGCTCGCCATGGCCACGCCCAGCTTGCCGGTGAGCCGCGCATAGGCGCCCGCCATGTGCAGCGCGCACGCCTCATGCCGCGGACTGATCAACGCGATGCCGAATTTCTTCAAGCTGGAATAGAAGCCAAAGTAGGTGCCATCGATAATGCCAAAGACTTTTTCCACGCCTTCTTTGGCCAGCATCGCTGCAATAATTTCACCGCCGGTGGTTGGTTTCACGAGGAGGCCTTTTGGAGGAATCAGGGGAGGAATCTAAATGATGGTGGTTTCTTCGTCCGGCCTGCGAATTTCCCGCACCAGGCGAATGCCTTCCCAGGCGGGCAGCGGGTTTTGCCGGTTGGCGCGCTGCTCTATGAAGAACACCGCCCAGAAACCGCGCAAGATTTCGCGCAGCAGCTCCGTTTTGTTTTGATAAAGCGCATACTCTGCCAGCGCCAACAGTTCCGACTTAGCTTTGGTGTAGTCCTTGCCAATCTCACGCCTGAGCACGGCTTGGATCTCATTCGTGCTCAACCGTATGTCACCCAGCTTTGATAGAAACGCCAGTTGTTGATCCAGGTCAATGGGTTTGCCAGCGAAGCTATTTAACTCCGTTGACAGAAGGTTCATCAAATTCTGCTGGCATTGCCGCGCCCGGCTGACTGGGTCATAGAGAACTCCTCGCAGGCTTTCCAGTCGGACCCTGGCATTAGATAGAAACCCGCGAATTTTTCCAGCGTCGGTGTCTTGGTACTCTTCAGCACCTGCTCGACCTGAGCGCAAGCGATTCAGTTCTATCAAATCAGCCGGCAATTCATTGATCATGCCATCGTCAAGAGTTAGGTTAAAGCTTCTTTTCTGAGCGCGGCTGACTGCATCTCGAAGGGCATTTCTGATTTCGTTGAGTCTTTCTATGTACCGATCGATTTCCACTGGCAAGGCTGAAAGCACTGACGGCAGAATGGCATCATCCAGTCGCTTTTGTGCTGCTTGCAGCTCTTTGCGCAAATCTTCGATTTGCTTGTCGAGTTCTTCAAGCAAACTATCAATTGAGCTATGATAATCCCCCACGCGGTGCGTTTCACTCTCTCCCACCACGCGCATACGCAACCAGTAGGAACTGGCCGCGCTTTTCTCTTTTTCGGAGAATACCAGCACGTTCGCAGGCATGACCCAAGCACCCACTTCTGGGTTAGCCAAATGTTTGAAATTTTGATCCTGCACCTCTTGATCAGTCTTGACCAGCGAGGCCTCTTCCTCGGTGGGCAAGCGGAATTTGCTGGTGCGATGCCCCAATTCTCGTGCTGCTCTGACGGTCAACCATCGGGCAAAGGCTTCGGCATCATCTCTGCGCACTCCAACGATTGGCTTCAATCCTTCTCGAAAAGAATAACGTAGCCCCGACCAGTGGTCGGGGCGACGATTGGTATTATGAATGAAGCTTTGATACTCCAGGTGACTGATGAAAAAACGATCGATGTCGACATTTGGGGCACGACGAACCATTCTTTTTAGGCGAATCTCGAATATTAGATCAGCCGCGAATTGCTGGGCTTCGCGATCGGCAGAGTCCGCTTCGAGCACTAGGAGGTCCTCCAGCCTCTTTCTTTCTTTTGGTGCGATTTGCATTGCTTCCTGAGAGATCTCATAAGCCAACTTCAGATTTTCAAGAGACCTTTGTGGTTGATTCAAACAGGCTTGAACAATGCCGGTGGCATCTGAGGTGGCGGCGTAAAGCAGAATAGTCTCATGCCACCAACTGTCGCCCAGATCATTAACGAGGGAATCTTCCATTTTGCGGTTCTTGATTTCCGCTGCCGTCAAAAACTCCTGATAGGTTAGGTGGGCAAATGCTATAAACCCAGGATCGGTTTCCATCAGGAGACCACTTTCTTTCATCATTGTTTCCAAAAAGTGTGGGCCATCCTCAGGCTTTATATTGACGCTTTGCAGATCCGGTCCAATAATGGCAATGGCCTCGCTCGTTGAAATTTCACGTTTGCGTTGCTGCATCTGAACAAGCGCCAATGTCTGCAAAATTGCCCGCTTTTGAAAGTAGCTCAGCCTAATGCCTTTAATGAAGGTCTCTTCACGTCGTCCCAACAAAACCCTGATGATGTCCTCGTACAGCGCCGCGCGCATCTCGGGCAGTTTACCTACATAGCGGTGCACCATGGTGATCATAGTCAATAACAGTGGGTTGACCGCCAACTTTGAAAGTATATCAGATTGAAAAATTCTTTGTATCAAATCAGTGGCATTGTCTTCTGCGCGCTGTATGATATCTGCCATCTTGTCGGTTTTGCTGGCTGCAGCTATTTCGGTGGTATGGTACCACTTCTGTACGAAATCATAAATTTGCTCTTGTGAGAAGTCTTCAATATGTAAGACGGTTGCGCCTTGAATAGCATTTGGCTCATAACCATGAGGGCGCGAGGTAATAACAAATCGGGTCTCGCCGTAGTGTATTGCTTGGTGTTCCACCCAGGTTGTTAATTTTTTACGATTATCTGCATCAGCGACCTCATCGAGTCCGTCCAGAAGAACGACACAGCGATGACCGTAATTTTTTAGTTTGTGCTCAACCCAGCCCACTGGCGGTTTCAACTCCTGTAAATCTCTTTCGAGCAGGCTGGCCAAGTCTAGTGCTTCAATTGACGAAGCCACGACGTCCTTGACATACTTTCGCAGAGGCAGATGAAAGGGAATATAGCGCTTGGTCCTGCGGGTTGCCTTTCTGATCGCAATTAGCAACGTAACGTATTGAAGCAATGTCGTCTTACCAGAGCCAGGTTTGCCTATGATAGCAACGATCCGATAACCTGGATCTTTGCTCTCCAACAACTCCCAGATGTTTTTGGGTCTTTCGAGACTTGATTTTGCTGTCTTCAGGCGGGATGGCCTTGGCGGCGAAATTTGAAGATCGACAAAGACCTTTTGCAGTTCCAAAGAAAACGTACTTTGGATGGTAATGCCCTTTACATTGAAGAAACGATGCTGCGAGCGTAGTTTGGTTACGTAGCGTTTATAGAATTTCGAGAATATAAGTCGTGCATGATGTTCGATATAATCCGTGATAGCCTCTACGATTAAGGGTTCAAGCTTTTTCCAGATTTTTTTTGCCACTGGAAACACAATGACTCCAATCCCATAGAATATAAGGAGCGACCATGAAATATAGGGGTTATTATTCATGAAGCTTCTTACAGGTGCAACAAGTAATGCAAGAATCAAAGGGGTAATGGCAATGGTTACTTTGATAGCAACCATTCTTGTGGGTCTCAACTCCGAATGACTTGAGCTGTCTATGTCACTATCCATTTTCCCACTCCTTTCTACTCACTTGCGAATCGCATACAAATACCCATCTTCCGCCGCCACATATAGTACTTTGTCAATGACAACGGGCGACGATTTCACTGCACCGCCAACCACGAGTCGCCAGAGCAGGCGTTCGGGTTCGTTTTCCTCGCGGTTTTTGCCGCGGCTTTTTAGGTCAATCGCCAAGATCTCACCTACGTCTGTGCCGACATAAAGCACACCACCGGTGATGCAGGGCGAGGAGACGATAGCGCCATTCGTCTTGTAGACAAACTTGGGCCGCCAGGCGCCGGCGGGCGCATCGTCTTTCGTGTCTCGGTTCTTGAGATCGAAAGTCGGAAGCGCATAGATCGTGGAATCCAGCGAGCAAAAATAAACCAGAGAATCATCGATTGCCGGTGAAGAAACGATACTGCTAGCTCTTCTAAATGTCGTAATCGCGCTCTGCACACTTTGCCCGCGTTCCGTTCTTCTCTCATCCAGCTTTTCCGGCAGGGCATAAATCACCCCGCTTTGGTCGCCAAAATAGACGACGCCTTTGGCAAAACAAGCAGAGGCGCGGATGGTGTCCGCTGCGATAAACAGCCAAGAAGTGCTCAACTCAAAGGTTGTGGGATCGACGTTTCTATAGGATATGCCGTAAAAGCGGCTATCATAGCTGCCGACCATGGCCAGGGATTCTCCTGCTGCTGCCGGCGCCGTAATCTGCCCGCCAAGCGCCGAGCTCCAGTTCCAAATGCCAATCCTTTGCCCGGAAACACTTGCGCTGCGCAATTGACCACTGGTCGTGCCGAACAGAATTCGACCGCCCACAACCAGCGGGGAACTGTCTTTGATTTCCTGAAAGAAATTCCTCTTGATATCACTTGCTTCAAAGCTGCCGAGCGTCTGGATCTTTCTCATCGGCACAACATAGACATATGACCGAGGCGCATCAATCCATAGATTTCCCTCACTTACAGCAGGAGTCGATTGCGTAAAACCCTCTTCTTTCGGCAGAAGTCGCGCTTGGCGTCCGGTGGCGCGGTCTATAAACGCAATTCCGCCCAATTTTGGGGCGACTTGAATGACCAAATTCCCTGAGACCACCGGGGAAATCATACCCACTTGCCCAACTCGAACACGCCACTTCGTAGTTGGTATTACAATGCCGTCGCCATTAATCGCGCCAGTACGGTAGCGATTGAATCTGAATTGCGGCTCATAGGCAAGCTGATTGCTTGTGCGACCCCGCCAATTCATGATCAGGCTGTCCTGTCGCTGAATTCGGGCTGCTTCAGCAGCGTTTTCCGGGCTTCGGGCAATTGCTTTCTGCAGTAAGTCTGCGGCGTTGGTGCGGTTCCCTTGCAGCAAGGCATACTGCGCTTCAACCAATTCTATGCCTCCGGGCCGGTCGCCGACTCGCCGCCGAAACTCACGCGCCATGGGCGCTTTTTGCATATAGGAATCATCCGCCGGGCCTTCTTGAATGGGCAGCTCCTGCAGATCGGCAAGATTGTCCAGTAGCTCGAGATATTGCTGCAGGGTAAGCAACTGGTAGAGTTCTGCGCGATTCTTCAGGCCGCCATAGAATCCGTTGGCGTCCTGCAGATCGATCAATGAAGAGTATCGCGTGGTGTCGGCTTTGCCACGCCGGAAAAGGGCATTGGCTTGGCCGAACTGTGCTGCAAACAAGTTCGGTTTGCGTTGCAGCGCACGGCGATAGTCCAGCAGCGCCTGCTCGATTTTCTCCGCCTGTCCTGGCGCTATTGGGCCTTGAGCTTGCCTCAGGGCCACCTCCGCCATGCCGGCATAGGCTTCGGCGTAATCTTCGTTCGCACGCAACGCGGCGCGAAAATGGGCAGCAGCACGCTGCAACGAATCGTTTTCCAGAGCGATCCTGCCCAGCAGATAGGACGTGGAATCAGGATAGCCTCCCGTTGCTCGGGCGCTGTCGCCAAGCAGCGCGGCATTTGCTAGTTGGCGCGACTGCAGCAATCCCGAGGCCTGTTGCAGCAACTCGCGAGCACGGGCGTTGCGCGACGCGCTGAGGGAGCTGAAGTGTTGATGCGCAAAAGTCAAAATGAGCAAAACAGCCAGTACCACTGCAGTTGTCTGGTAGGAAATCAGCCAAGCATTGAAGCGTGAGGCGCTGTGGCTCTGATTTGCAGAAGTCCGGCGCGCGAATGATTTCATGTCAGGTCTCCCTACGGAAGCTGCGCAATTTCGGTCCGCAGCCTGTTTGCCTTCACCAGGGCGGAATCCTGTCTGGCAAGTACCGGTGAGTATAGGCGAATGGCGTCCTCGATGGCTGATAATGCCTTTTGTTTCTCTTTGCGATTTCGGTAAAACTCAGCCATTTCCACGTTGCGTGCGGCCCGCGCAAAATCCGTTTGCAGCCTGGCTTTGCGCAGATAGAAAGGCATGAAGGCCATGAGGACAATCAAAAGCACAACGAGCGTGGCCCGGTGCTTGTGTCCGAAGAAATCGGCGAGTTGAGCAAGCAGTTTTTTCATAGCATGCCCGATTTTGAGGTGCCAGAACAATGACTTTTCATTTGAAGGAAAACCCAAACCGGACGAGCCGGAACCAAAAAGAAAAAGCCTCACGCAAAGACGCGAAGACGCAAAGAAACCGCAAAGCTTTTCTTTGCGATACCTTTGCGGCTCTGACTTCGGCGAGCTCAGTCGAGCCGCGTCTTTGCGTGAAAGTTTTGCTTTTCAAGCAAAGATTTCACTCTTAACGGCCTGTTGTCTCAGCTTTCATATTTTAGTAGTGTCTTCAGCCGCCATGCTGTACCAGACGCCCGGCTCCTGAAGGAGCGACGACGAACGTTTCTTTCAGGACGAATTCCGCAAACAAATCCGGGAAAAGGGAGAATACGGAATTCATTTGCTGCATCAGACCGCGTTTTTCCAGGGCCTGCCAGGCGCGAGTATGGTGCTGCATGATTGTTTCTTCCTGCTCGTGATTGAGGCGGCTCCCCTTGTTTTCATGCCACGCTTTGGCAAGATATTGCAGCAGTTGTTTTTCCCCCGCACCTGAGCAAACCCATACACGCTGCACAAATCGACGCAAGATCTGCCGGTGGCCGGCTCTCCAGACAGGCTTCCGCTGGCCGCTCACAAGCTGCGCCAGCGTGCTGGTGTCACGGCAAGTCTGGCCCAGCAGTCTGATCATTAAGGGAATCCCGGCAGCTAGTTTGTAAGCCTGCTCTTGCTCCTTATGATCAGCGGCGACCTTCCGTCCTTGCACGCGGCACATGTTCTGTAGCAGTGTTCCTGATTCCGCCGCCGGCAATGGCGCTAACGGCAGGCTCGAAAAAATATTGAAAAACGGTGAAGTCATGCCCAAGTCCTGACACAACTCCGAAAGGCGCTGGAGCGTGACGATCACTAGGCCAAAGCTGTAATCAACATTGTTGTGCGCCAGGTTTTTCAACGACCAGAGAAAATACTTGTCAAATGCGGCATTACTCAGCAAGTTGTCAAAATCATCGAGCAAAAGAACGATGCTGAGGTGCTTGCGTTTGGCGCCATAGAAAAACTCCTCGACGGCATAGTAATCGAAGGCCGGCAGCGACTGAAAGCCTCGTATTTGCTCGACCAGCTCGGCATCCGTGATTTGTCGCGCCAGCCGGGAAAAAATCTCCTGCCAAAATTGTATGGGCGCGTACTGCGGCCGCTCCCGCACGTCCGGGCAACGGAAATATATGCACTTGAACTCTTCGCCGGGCAGTTGGTATTTCTTCAGGGTGCGCGGGTGGGCGAGGTAGCGCAATAAGGCCGTTTTGCCCAAGCCGCTGTCGCCGCTCACCGCAGAGCTTTGCGTTTGGAATTTGATGCGCGTAATGATCTCATCGATTTCGCGCTGCCGGTCCACAAACAGGTCAGGTCTCATAATCCAATGTCACCGCCTAAGGGTTTTATATTCTTCGATGGCTTTGCCCAACGGACGGGCTTCGCGCAGCCAATGGCCCATGAGATCCACGCGAAACGTGAAATTATCAAAATTTGCGTCGCTCTGCAGAATCTCGATGTCAACCAGGTGGTTCAATGATTCGCGCACGGTCTTCTCGTCGTAGCTAAAAAAGAGGCTCTTGAGGCGATTGCCGATGCCGCTCAGGGTGACGCGTTCGCCGTCGTAGGCCGCAGCATCTGCGACTGCGGCGAGCACGATGCGCTCGTGTGGCGTGGCCAAGTTCCAGATGTAATCCAGATGGCCGGAGCCGGCCTCGATGATCCGCTGCATGGCCTGATTCACATCCTGAATGGTGAGATAGTTTTTCCGGTCGCGCTTGTATTTGTTGAACAGCTCGTGACAGATCAATTGGATAAAGTAAGGCTGGCCGCTGGTGACCCGGTAGATTTTCTCGATGGCGAGCGGATCATAAGTGACATGTTGCGCCACCGGCTCGCAAATCAGCCGCTCCGAGCTGGCCTTATCAAGAAAGCCGACTTTGACGTAGCGCGTGATGTTGAACAGCATGCTCCAATATTCGCTCGACATCTCGTGGAGGCGGTGCGCGCCCGCCAGGATGAAGCTCAATTTTTGAGTGTGCTGCATCAATGACCGGAGGTAGGCAAAGATTTCCCGGTTGAGTTTCCCCTCTTTAACACGCATCTCTAGTTCTTCAAATTCATCTAGCAGCAGTAAGAGCTTGCGATCACCAATGCGGTTGAAGACGCCAGAGAGAAACTCATCACTGAAATAAGTGCCCGGGTCGCGGCTAAAGTCTGGCAATGCTGGCCGGGCAAGAGCTATACCTTTTTTGTCGAGTTCCCGGCAAATGAGCGTGGCCATGCGATGCAGAAAATCCGGCATGCCGGCGGAGGTAAAGGATTGTAAATCGATATAGACGCCCACATAGTGATCCGGTCCCAGGTGGTTTTCCGCCTGCAACAAGATCGAGCTTTTGCCCGTGCGGCGCTGGCCGTGAACGACAATGATATTGTCCTGGTATCTGCCCTGCAGATTGGCCCGAATGCTGTCAAACTCTCCCTGGCGGCCGAAAAACATTCTGGGTTCGGCCACCGCCGTGCCGGCGATGTAGGGGTTGATGACATCACCGACTTGCTGATCGGCCGTATCCGTGATGGTCATGGTGGTGAACTGCAGCACATCGCCGTATTCGAGCGCCATGACCCGGTTTTCAATATCGGCATAATCAACGCGGAACAGCAGCCTTTGCGAGCAGGCTTGCAGGGGCAGAATCATGAATTCGAAATCTTTGCTCTCCTTGGATTCCAACAGGGGCGTCGTTTGGGTTGCGGTTCCGGCAAGCACATAGCGATCGCGATCTTCGGGCTGCGGCACTAGCGTTAGCTTCAGGTTTTGCGCCAAGCCGCTGCCTTCATTGCGCAGATTGACTACGATCGTGCTTTCACCCTCACTGAGAGGAATGCTCTGCGTTTTCAGGCTGAACACCAGCTTGATCTCGCCGCGATGCTGGCGGATCTGGGCCATGGCCCATTCTTGAATCTTGGTGGTGTAGGCCTTGAGAATACGTCTCTCAAGCTCGCGATACTTGAGACTGTCCAGCTCCCGCTGAATTTCCACGATAATTGCCAATTGTGCGGAAAGAAAGGGCTGTTTATTCTCTTTCTCCACGCGTTCGTACAAGGCTTGATAGCTATTCAGACGCAAAAAGAGCTTGAAGATTTCCAGCATCTGGGTTTCCTGCAGCCCTTCCAACTTCAAATGCTGTTTGATCAGCTCATCCAACCGCGTAATCTCGCGAATGCTGCGCAGTTGCGCCAAGGTGCCCAGAATAGAGTAGATGCTGGCGAATTCCCTGGCCTGAGCGTCGCCTTCAAGTTGTCGAAAAAGAGCCGAGATATTGAACAGCAGTTTTTGATGTTGCTCACCAAAAGCCGATTCGCCCAGCAGCTCATGATAACCCTGAAGCAACTCCGGCCAAATCGGATGATTGTGAAGCTGTTGGGCCATGCGTCCGACATTCGGCGTGCTGATGCGGCCTTCGAGCATGTAGTAAAAAAGGCGAGTGTGGCTGGGCGCCGGGCCGATGAAAAGGCCGGCGAGCCAGCGCAGCGCGTCCTGCCGCAAATCAGGGTTTCTGTCTTCCGCCAGCTTCAGCAGATTGTTGATCATGACTTTGGGCTGGTGGCGAATGACATTTTCCAGAGCCGGGTTGATCTCGAGGCGGCGCCGGGCAATGACATTATACCCGTTGCGGTCAGTCAGGTGTTGGATGAACGAATCGATGGTATGATTGATGCGATCTGGTGGGGTCGTCTCTTCTATGGCCCTGAGCTTGACGGCATCCGATTGCAGTATGCGGGTGCGAAGCGGCGCCATCAAATAGCCCGCCACTTCCAGCAATGCATTCCACAGCACAACGAGCAGGGAGATGGGCAGAAAGACCAAACTGGTGAGCCACAGCAAAATGCTGCGTGCGTTGTCGAAACCATAAATGACTTTGAACGAACGGATTTGCATGGTCACCAGCCACAAGCCGCAGAACACCGCGGCTGTCACTGCCAGGCCTTTGAACAACTCTGGCGCCACCAGCAAATCTGCCAGCGGCAAATCTCCCTGCCCCGCTGAGACTGAGCTTAGTTTGAGCACCAGAAACGCCAGTCCCACGAAAACGACAAAGAGCAGCATCGCCATAGCGATCAGGAGGCTGACGAAATTCAAGGTCAAACCAAAGTGCTTGTTCTCTTTGTGGAGCGTCCATGCCGTGAAATCGATGAGGCCGGCCTGGATGAGCAATGAAAGCAGAAAAGAAAGATAAAGGTAAAAAAACTGTTCGGTGGGCAAGGAGAAGCTTGTGAATTCTCTAAGTCCAAGATCGAAGTTCTGCATGGCGGCAATCGTTGCCAGCTCGGTCTTGTGGAACAAAGCCGAAAACCCCCACCACAAGGTTTCGAAGCTGGGATAGAACTGCGCCACGAAAGCCCAACGCGACAGGAGGTAGATGCCGAATGCGCCAAACACCGCCGCGAGCGCAAAAGCCGCCAACGTCGAATAGCCATTTGGTATCTGGTAGAAAGCCCTGGCTGGCGTGTGCAGGAGTTCCAGCCAAGTACGAATATGGCGCTCAACCGCTGGGGCATAGCGTCTTAGTCCTGGCACCTCAAAAAATGCATAGACGATCAGCAGTAAGGCGGCAAAGGGGAACAGCGGAATCGCTACCAGAAAGATTAGTCCCGCGTGTTTGACATCCGTCTGATAAACGCTTTTGAGCTCTATCACGAGCCAGACTGAGGCCACGAGGCCGGCAAGAATGAACGTTTGCGTTGCATTTGAGGCGAACGCAAAGAGCGGAGCGATGAAGACCAATGAAACGATGATATTGATGATGAAGAGTTTTCGAAGCACCTGCGTGAAGCGCGAGGGGAGCTCAAAAAGTTTTTGCGCGATGACGTTGATGCCGGCGGCGAGAGTGATGATCGCGACCAGATCCAAGAGAACGTAAAGAACCAGCCAGCTCCAGGAAACTTGGGATAGGTGAGACAAGCTCACCGGCGTGGCGACATCACTCGATGAGATAATGGCTCGCGCATTTGCCAGAAAGGCTTGCAGGGGGTGAAAGCAAGTTTGCCAATCGAATAGAGGCTGCGCAAAGGGGGATACTTCCGAAATCGGAAAGAGCTTGATGATGAGGTACAGCGTGGAGAACAGGGCATATATGCCCCCGATCCCCCACAGGGGAAGGTGCTTCAATGCACCATACACCTTTGTTCCAGCCTGCCGGAGTGATTTCTCGCCATTGCTTCCATCAGAACTTGCATTTGATGCCATTGGGATCCACCTCGGTAGTCAACATATGCTAGACCGCTGCTTGTCCAATTTTTCCCGGGTTGTCAAAAAACGAAAATTGCTACGACAGCAGGCTGAAGGCAAAACTGCCGGCAGGTAAGAATATGTTCACGAGTTTTTCGAAAGCGATTGCTTGCGAAAAATCCTCTGAAAGTTTAAGTTTGACTGGAAAAACAAAAATGGATGAAGGAGAGAACAGTCCAAATCTCGCGCGCTGAACCGAGTTGTCCTGGCGAAATTCTGCAGAATAATTCTGAAAATGTCAAGCACTATTATCAAAAACTATCCACGGATTGAATCATGATTCAAAAGAAGGTTTTTTCGAGCTGGTGCGCCCTCCTTCCGCGGCTGACGGTCATAACCCTTTTCTTCTTGCAGGGTTATTTGTATGGCCAACCCTCCCACCACCCCCTTCTCCCGCCGGAGTTGTCGTGGCACGGCAAGAGTGAAGCGCTCATCGTTGCGCCTGATGATCCCTGGATCACGCCGGCGGAGAAAAGCGGATTGGTGAGCACGCCGCGTTATGAGGAAACCATGCAGTGGCTGCGCAGACTCTGTGCGGCAGCACCGGAGTTGAAAATGGTTTCGCTCGGGAAAAGTCCCGAAGGCCGCGATATTTGGATGGTGATTGCCTCCAAGGAGAAGGCTTTCACGCCGGCCGCCTTGCGCGCCAGCAGCAAGCCGATCCTTTTCGTACAAGCTGGAATTCACTCCGGTGAGATCGACGGCAAAGATGCCGGCATGATGCTGCTGCGCGACCTGACCGTGCGCCGCAAGCAGCGCGAACTGCTCGATCACGTCAATCTGCTCTTCCTGCCGATCTTCAGCGTCGATGCGCACGAACGCTTTTCGCGGTACAATCGCATCAATCAACGCGGCCCGATCGAAATGGGCTGGCGCACTACCGCGCGCAATCTCAATCTCAATCGCGATTACACCAAGTTGGACGCGGTCGAAATGCGCTGCCTGGTGCGCGCGCTCAATGAGTATGATCCTGATCTTTATTTCGATATTCACGTCACCGACGGCGCGGATTATCAATACGACATCACCTTTGGCTACAACGGGCCGCACGCGTATTCACCGGCAAGCGCGAGGTGGCTCGATCAGTTTCTCACGCCCGCCGTCTATCGCGATTTACAGGCGATGGGTCACATTCCCGGACCGTTGATCGGCGGCCCGGCAGACGACAAAGATTTTCGCAGCGGCCTGGTCGAGTGGACTGCTTCGCCGCGCTTCTCCACCGGCTACGGCGACCTGCGCCACCTGCCCACCGTGCTCGTCGAGAATCATTCGCTCAAACCCTACAAACAGCGCGTGCTGGGAACCTATCTGCTGCTGGAGAGCACGCTGCGCACCCTCGGAAAGCACGGCAGCAAGTTGCAAGAGGCCATTGCGGCTGATCGTCGCCGGCGCGTGCAAGAGGTGCCGCTCGCCTGGCGCGTGCCGCAACCGCCGCCGGCTGACAGCCTCGCATTCCTCGGCGTGGCAGCACGCGAGGTGTTCTCGCCCATCACGAACAGCAACTACACGCAGTGGACCGGCCAGCCATACACCGCGAAAATTCCGCTGCTCAAGATGAGTGAGCCTGCGCTGAGCGTACGCCGGCCGGCAGCTTACTGGATTCCGCCGGCATGGCAGGAGGTGATCGAACGATTGGCCATGCACGGCATTGAGATGGAACGCCTGACCGCGCCGCGCGAGATCGCAGTGGAAGTGTATCGCCTGGAGAAGGTCAAGCTCGCGACTCGGCCTTATGAAGGCCGCATAGGCGTGAGTGCCACGCCCGTTGCCGAGAGAAAGATGCGACGTTTTCCGGCGGGCGCGGTGCGCGTTTCCACCGACCAGCCGCTCGGTGAGCTTGCCGTCATCTTGCTGGAGCCGGCCTGCGGCGATTCGTTTTTTCAGTGGGGATTTTTTCTGGAGAGTCTGGCGCCCACGGAATACGTCGAAGACTATGTGATGCAGCCGATGGCTGAAGCCATGCTGGCCGCGGAGCCGCAGCTCAAAGCCGCCTTCGAGGCAAAGCTGCAGAGCGATTCGCTGTTCGCGAAGAATCCCCAGCAACGGCTGCAGTGGTTCTATCAACGCACGCCGTTTTACGATCAGGAAGCGAATCTGTATCCGGTGGCGCGGGAGTTGTGAATTAGGATGATGGGGCGAATGCCGGGCAACTCCCCAAACTCATTGCGGTGGGAGTGATGGCTCAACTTTGTCACGGTCCCGAGTATTTCACAAGATTCGTCTGAATGACATATCGAAAGATCACTTCCACGAACTAAGGTAACAGACCACTCGTGCCAAGTGCTGGGAAAGTCCCTTGCAGGGTGACAAATGCAGGGTGGTGCCCGGCTCGACGCTGTCGCAACAGGATCGACAGGATAAGCCTCGAGTCCTGTCAATCCTGTTGATCCTGTCGAAAATCCAGCGCCCTGGCCGCGCTATTCGAGCAAAACCATTTTTCGTGCCGTAGAGAGCTTGCCCGAGCGCAAAACGCAGAAATAGACTCCCGGCGCTGCTTTTCTGCCCATTTCATCTTTGCCATCCCAATGCACCCGATGTCGTCCGGCGGGCAGAGTTTGATTCACCAAACGCCGTGTGCGTTGGCCGAGGGCATTGTAGATTTCCAGCGTCACGGCTTGCGGTTGCGGCAATTCATACACAATCACTGTTTCCGGATTGAAAGGATTGGGATAGTTGCCCAACAGGCGCAGAGAACGTGGGGCAGTACTCGTTCCGCCGTCCTGCTCAACCGAAGTTGCCGCGGAGAGATCATTCAGAAACCACACGTCGTTGAAATCAGTTGCGCCGCCGCGCCCGCCGAAGATCACCATGCGATCCTCATCCGGCAGATAGATGGCGGCCGCGCCTTCCCGGCTCGCGGGCGCAACGCCGGCGGCATGCAATTGTTGCCACCGGCTGCTTTCCAAAGCAAAGGCCCAAAGCTCATTGGTCTGACTGGCGCCCAGATTGCCGCCAAAGTTGATGACGCGATGATTGCGGCTGTCGTAGATGCTCGCAGGAAACCATCGCCCCGCCGGACTTGCTGCCGGCGTCAAATCCAGCCACTGGTTTTGATCCAAATCAAATGCCCAAATATCGCCGCGGGGCCCGTTGGTTTGGCCGCCGTAGATGATCATGCGATGATCGCGGCTGTCGTAGCAGGCAGTGTGCAAGCAGCGCTTTTCAGGATGAATCGCCAGGCCGAGCTGCTGCCAGGCGTTTTCCGCGGGCTTGAAGCGCCAGGTGTCATCGAAGCGGCCTTGATCGGTGAAGCCCGCAAACGTCACCAGCTCGCGGCGGCGGGGATCGAACACCGCGGCCGTGCCGTAACGAACATTGGGTTTGGGATCAGGCGGGGTGAATTGTGACCAAGAATGGTCTTTTAGAGAGAAGGCCCACACATCATTGAAGAAGCCTGCGCCCTGGCCCGACCAAATGAGCATCAACTGCTGCGCCGAATCATAAACGCCATTGGCCGTGAAGCGGGGCGCTGGCGCAGGGCCGGTTGCCGGCGTTAGCTCCGTCCAGGTGTTGGTGGTGAGATGCAACGCCCAGACGTCGTTGCGATCACCTGCAGTGGTGCGGCCGCCGAAGATGATCAGGCGGTGGCCGGTGGTATCATAAACTGCGGCGGCATTGCGGCGCGGCACGGGCGCGGTGCCGGAAGCCGGGGTCATTTGTTGCCAACTTTGCGGCCGGAGCGCGAGCGGCAGCAACAGCGCCGCACACCAGCCGCACAACAGAAGACGAATGCGAGCCTGCATGTGTTCTCCGCTGAGATTTGTGCCAACCGGATTGCAATCACTCGTATGAACGTCGAAACCGCGCGGTTTCATTCCCGGTGGTTTTCAGAATCGATTTCGATGAGGTGCTGCCGTTACAGCGTGATGGCGCGCAACGAGAACTTGAGAAGCGCCGCCTCGGTGGTTGCGTTTCTTGGAAAGACAACGATCGCGCTGTTCGCGGAAGGATTCAGCTCCGCAACGGCGGACAAAACCATTGTTGCCTTTTCCACGGCGCTTTGCTATCATAGCGGTGCAGGCACCGCTATCATCGCAAGCAATTGTGTCGCCTGCTCGATTTGATGAGGAGTGAGTTCACCATGATTTCCGAAGTCTTCACCATTCAACAAGCGGCGCGCTATCTGCAGCTCGATTCCGACGTGGTACTGAGCAAAGTGCGTGCAGGTGAGATTCCAGCCGCAAGAATCGCCGGGGAATGGCGGTTGCGCCGTGCGCGATTGGACCGCTGGCTCGATGAGATGAGCGATTTCTCCGATCCCGCTTTCAAAAAGCTTCTGCGCGATACGCGGCGAGCTGCCAGTCGTGCCGGCATCAAAACTCCGGAGGACGCCGAGCAACTGGTGCAGGCCACGCGTCGCAGGCGCAATTCACCCAAACAGCACAAGGCGTGATGAGTCCGCGCAGCCGCAAGAAAAGCCGGTTGCTGCACTGGCGTGTCGTGCTGGACACCAACGTCTTTTTGAGCGGCGTCTTGTGGCCGGCGAGCGCGCCGGGAAGGATCATCCGCCTCTGGAAAAACGGCCATTTGCAGCTCTTCTTGAATGAGGACATTCGGAAAGAGTATCTCGAAGTTCTAAGTCAATTCTTGAATCAAAGTGTGCTGTCACGATGGCAGAAATGGCTCACCCACCCGGCTCTCATCAGCGCGGTACACATTCACTTGCCGCATTATCCCGAGCTCCGTGACCCCTCAGACAATCCCTTCCTGGCAACGGCTGTTTTTGCCCAAGCCCGCTACTTAATCTCTCGCGATAAGGACTTGTTGGTTTTGAAGAAATTTCACGAAGTGGAAATCGTCAAGCCGGAAGAGTTCATCGAACAATATCGCGCCCGCAGATCGTAGCGCCGGCCACCAACCTGCCAACGGCGGCAAGCCGGAAGCTTGTGCGACAACATCTTCGGACCGACACTGGTTAGCTTCACAGCCAGAAATGATCGACACGAAATCCTCCAGCGAGCGGAGTCGTACGTGAGAAATTCCAGCACAGCATTTTTCTACACCAGCATCATCAGTGGCCTGATCTGCCTGCTGGGCGGGTTGGGCTGCAAACAACAACCCGAAGCAAAGCCTGCAACCGGAGCCGAGGCGCAGATCCCGGAAGGCCGCCAGCGCATCACCGTCGGCGCAACGCCACTGTTTGTCGAAGTCGTGCAAACCGACGCAGAGCGCATGCGCGGTCTGATGTTTCGCGAGCAACTGCCGGAAGATCAGGGGATGCTGTTCGTGTTCGAGATGTCGCGCATTCAATCGTTTTGGATGCGCAACACCTTCATCCCGCTCGACATTGCGTTCATCGCCAGCGACGGCAAAATCGTCGACATTCAACACATGGCGCCGCTGGATGAAAGCAAGAGCTATATTTCCGCCGCCCCAGCGCTGTATGTGTTGGAAGTCAACGCCGGCTGGTTCGAGCGGCACGGCGTGAAGGTGGGAGCGATGGTGAGATTTTGAGCGCCGGCCGTTGGTGCGCAGAAGTTTTCACGAGCGCCGCGCACCGGATCGGCAATGGCCAACGGCCCTGCGCCGCGGCTCACAGGATGGATTGGCCGAAGAGCGAGGCCAGCAGCGCGACGGCAATGCCCGCGGTGTGATTACGATGATCGAGAATGGGATTGACTTCCACGACGTCGATCGACCGCACCAGCTTCGAGTCGGCCAGCATTTCCATGATGAGATGGGCTTCGCGATAGGTCAGGCCGCCCGGCACCGGCGTGCCGACGCCCGGCGCATCCAGCGGGTCGAGGCTGTCCATATCCAGGCTCACGTGCAGCCGCGACAAATGGCTCAAACGCCGCAGCGCCTCTTTCATCACCACTGAGATGCCGCGTTCGTCGATTTCACGCATGGTGTAGACGGTGATGCCGCTTTTTTTCAGCAGAATTTTTTCCAGCGGGTCGAGGTCGCGCACGGCAATGAGCACGAGATCCGGGGGCTGGAGTTTGGGACCCGGCCGGCCGAGATTGACCAACTCCGGCGCGCCCTGCCCCATCAAGGCCGCGAGCGGCATGCCGTGAATGTTGCCGCTGGGGGAGCTTTCCGGTGTGTTGAAATCGCCGTGGGCATCGATCCACAACACGCCCGCGGGCGAATCATGCGTCACGCCGCCGATGGTGCCGGCGGCGATCGAATGGTCGCCGCCGAGAAACAGCGGGATCTTGCCGGCGGCAATCGCCGCGCGGCCGAGTTGATAAACCGCTGCGCAGGTCTTGATCACGGTTGGGAGAAAACGGATCCCGCCTTCTTTCGGCAGGATGGCGCGATCCTCCACCGGCACGTTGCCGTAATCTTCGATTTCGTGGCCGAGTTTCAACAGATGATCATACAAGCCGGCGTAACGCAGGGCACTCGGACCCATGTCTACCCCGCGCCGCGACTGCCCGAGATCCATGGGCACGCCGATCACTCGAATGGAAGAAGCCGTCATCTGCGCTTGCTCCTGGCAGGTTGCGCTGGATTCAACGCCGGAAAGGTCCGCGCCGCGCGCTTACTTCTTGGGCGCGTCCTCGTAAACCATCACGCCGAAATTTCGGTTGGCGAGGGTGATGCCGATCTTGAGTTTGCCGCGCACCGTGATTTCCTGGCCCTCGAACGGTACGCGCTCGTAGGGCTTCACCCAAATTTCGCCGGTGTCATCCGTGATCTTTACCAGGCTTTGCCCGATGATGGGAATCGCAAAGGTCGAAGTCACTTTGCCCTTCACGGTCACCGGTTTTTCGTTGTACTTGCCGGGGTTGGCGGTCAGCTCGCTGATTTTCATGCGGCCGGCGGCGCAGCCGGCAACCAGGAGGGTCAGGCACAAAAACAGCAGGGCGGTGCGAATGGTGGCGATCATAGATTCCCTCTCTCCAAAAAAGTTGTTGCGCGTGACGCCCGCCGGCGTGCGTTGGCGTGAGAGCCGGCGCGGCGTTCGATTTGACCAAAGCGACGGCGCAATTTGCCTTTTGCCTGCGAAAACCGCAAGGGAAAACTGGCGCGCCGTGCAGTCCCTCGGTAATCTGTGAACGCAGCCGTTATAGTCGTCCAGTCCTGCCGGAAACATTTTCCCGGCAAAAGCACGATTGCAATGCACCCAAAGATTTCTGGCCGAATGACACCCACAGAGCAAGAATCATGTTCTCTTCCCGGTTCACGTGGAGTCTCAACACCAATCAATT
The DNA here is from genome assembly GCA_023150945.1 of bacterium. Lineage (NCBI taxonomy): Bacteria > bacterium. Next base: position 405,696 of record JAKLJX010000001.1, read on the forward strand.
GTCCCGTTTGTTGGAAGCACAGCAAGCCGCCGGCCGCGTGATTCTCGATCTCACTGAATCGAATCCCACGCAGGCCGGGTTTGCCTATCCGGCCGAAATGATTTTGCAAGCGCTGGCGCAACTACAGTCATTGCGTTATGAACCTTCGCCGTCTGGACTGCCACTGGCGCGCGCGGCGATTGCCGGCTACTATGCCAGCCTGGGTCACTCCGTCAACGCCGAATCTTTTCATCTCACCGCCAGCACCAGCGAGGGTTATGCCTTTCTCTTCAAACTGCTCGCTGATCCCGGCGACGAAGTGTTGGCGCCGCAGCCGAGTTATCCGCTGTTTGATTTCCTGACCGCACTCGAGTCCGTGACGTTGTTGCACTATCCGCTGCGTTATGACGAGCAATCGGGCTGGCGCATCGATCTGGAACGGCTGGCAGCCACCATCAGCACCAAAACGCGTGCGCTGATTGTCGTCAATCCCAACAATCCCACCGGTTCTTTTCTCACCCCGGACGAATTGCAGGCGTTGAACGCTCTCTGCCGCGAGTACGATCTTGCCTTGATCAGTGATGAAGTTTTTGCGGACTACGGCCACGGCGAGAATCCGGAACGCGTGGCAACGCTGATCGGCAACCATGCCGCGTTGACTTTCGTGCTGGGCGGACTCTCCAAAATGCTCGGCCTGCCGCAGATGAAGCTGGCATGGATTCACGTGAGCGGCCCCGCCGGCCAGGTTGCCGCAGCCCGTGAACGCCTTGATTTCATCGCCGACACCTATCTCTCCGTTGGCACGCCGGTGCAGCATGCCACGCCGCGCTTGCTGGCGTTGCGGCAGGAAATGCAGCAGCAAATTCACCAGCGCCTGGCCGCGAATGAGAATCATTTGCGCACACAATGCCGCAGTTTTCCCGGAGTGAAGCTGCTGCGGCGCGAGGGCGGCTGGTATGCCGCGCTCGCACTGCCGCCGGCCGTGCGCGAAGAAGAATTCACTCTCGCGCTGCTCGAGCAGGATCACGTTTTGGTGCATCCGGGCTATTTCTTCGATTTTGCGCAGGAGGGTTTCCTGGTGGTGAGTTTGTTGACGCGGCCAGAGTTGTTCCAGGAGGGAATGGCCCGGCTGCTGCTGCGCCTCGCGCGCGGGTGGGATTTGAGATGGTGAAGATTGCCGGATTTTTCAGCAGCAGAGCATTGGCTGTGCCACACCGTCCGGATCTTCCCGAGATCCGGACGGTGCAAAAACGAAGGTGATGACGCACCGAATGACAGAATCATGCTCGCGCAAACGAACATGCCACACATGCTCTCCGCGAACACGGTGGCTTTAAGCTTTGCGGTCTGACGCGTTCACGTTTTCTCGTTGGAGAAATGCTTCTTGGTTTCCGCCACAATCACGCCCGACAGCGCCAACAGTCCAATGAGATTGGGGATCGCCATGAGGCCGTTCATCAAATCCGCCAGTGACCACACCAACTGCAACTGCGCCACGGCGCCGATCGCGACAAAGATGGAAAACACCACGCGATACGGTTTGATCGACTTGACGCCGAACAAGTACTCGACGGATTTCTCGCCATAGTAGCTCCATCCCAGCAGGGTGGAGTAGGCGAACAGAATCAGGCCGATGGCAACGATCAAACCGCCGCTCTCGCCCGGCAAACCCGTGCTGAAGGCGGCAGTGGTGAGCTGGGCGCCGGTTTTGCCCGTGGTCCACACGCCGGTGGCGATGATCGTGAAGCCGGTGATGCTGCACACCACGATGGTGTCGATGAAGGTCTGCGTCATCGAAACGAGCGCCTGGGTCACGGGATTTTTCGTTTGCGCGGCGGCCGCGGCGATCGGTGAGCTACCCAAGCCGGATTCATTGGAGAATACGCCGCGCGCCACGCCGTAGCGAATGCCCTGCATCACCGTGGCGCCGGCAAATCCGCCGAGGGCCGCACTCGGGGTGAAGGCATCACTCAGCACATAGAGCACGATATTGGGAATGCCGCGCCAGTTGATCAGCAGCACGAGCAGCCCGCCGAGCATGTACAGCACGATCATGACCGGCACGAGCACGCTGGCGGTGCGGGCAATGCTGCGAATGCCGCCGAGAATGACCAGGGCGGTGGCGGCCGCCAGCACGATGCCGGTGGCGGCGTGCGGCACGCCGAAGGAGCCGTGCATGGCATCAGCCACGGAATTGGATTGCACCATGTTGCCGATGCCAAACGCGGCAATCGCGGCGAACAGCGCGAACAGCATGCCGAGGAATTTGCCCAGGCGCTGATTCTTCAGGCCACGCGACAGGTAGTACATCGGACCGCCGCTCATCATGCCGTTCTCGTCCACCACGCGATACTTCACCGCCAGCACGGCTTCGGCATACTTGGTGGCCATGCCGAACAAGCCGGTGATCCACATCCAAAACAGCGCGCCCGGCCCGCCGGAGGCGATTGCCGTTGCCACGCCGGCAATATTGCCGGTGCCCACGGTGGCCGCCAGCGCCGTCATCAGCGCCTGGAAATGGCTGATGTCGCCGGCCGCATGGCTGTCCTCTTTGCGTTTGATGAGTGCCAGATAGAGTGAATGCTTGAGCGTGCGAAACTGCAGACCACGCAACAGGAAGGTGAGATAAATGCCGGTGCCCACCAGCAACACCAACATCGGTGGCCCCCAAACGTAGCTACTGGCCGTGTTGATCCAATTCAAAAGCTCGTTTTGCATTCCTCCTCCTTCATGAATGATTTCAACCGGATGCTGAGTATCTGTCCCGCGCGGACTCAATCAAGAACGAAACGGCCCACTTTCACGGGAAAACAGGTTTGCCTGCTCTGCGCTTCCCGCCTCTGGAAACATGCAAATTTGGCCGGCACTGCACTTGAATCTTCACAAGATCCTGCCTGGAGGACAGTGGTGGGAGAGGCATTTCCCAGGCGACACCGCGCTACCCCGCCTTTTTCTCCAGGCTGGAGGCCACCATGAAGTAGCGGCCGATGTTTTCCAGGGTCAGCATGCCGAGAATGCGGTTGTCGTCCACCACCGGCACGGAATCCAGCTTCTTTTCCAACATCTCTTCGTACACGCGCGCCAGGCTGGCAAAGGGCCGCACCGCGGTGAAGCGCGTCTCCATGAAGTCGCGCACCGGCGCTTCCACGCCGCGTTCATAGATGGCCGCCATGACCTTGCTCTTGGGCAGGATGCCGATCAAGCGCTGGTTCTCCAGCACCGGAAAATCATCCTGGCAGCCCTGATAGGAATGTTCGAGCGCTTTGCGCAGCGGATCGCCGGGCGCGAGCGTGTACAAGCGCGTGGACATGACGCGCTCGACCGACACGCCTTCAATCGCCTCGCGCAGGCGCACCATGCTCTCTTCGCTGCCGGCGCCGGTGAAGATGAACACCGCAATCACCACCAGCCACCAATTATTGAGAAAGAAGATGCCCGCCAGGCTAAAGAGCACGGCAAAGATTTGGCCGACGCTGCTGGCATAGCGCGTGGCGCGGCCGTAGGGATAGCGCAGTGCGAGCAAGGCGCGCAGCACGCGGCCGCCGTCCATCGGGAAGGCGGGAATGAGATTGAACAGCCCCATGAAAGCGTTCAGGCTGAGCATGCCGTTCCAAAAGTCTTTGCCGCTGAGGTCAAAGCTCAAATGATCCACCGGCAGACCGAGGGTTTGCAGGATCAGGTAGAGCACGATCACCGCGGCAAAGTTCACCGCCGGCCCGGCCAGCGCGATGACGATTTCCTGGCGGGGATTTTTGGGGAGATTTTCCATGCGCGCCACGCCGCCGATCGGCAACAGCACGATGTCGCGCACTACCACGCCATAGCGCAGCGCTGCCAGGCTGTGTCCGAGTTCATGCAGCAGCACGAACAGGAAGATCGTCAGAAAGAAAATCACGGCTGCCAGGCCGGCCGCCGGGCCGCCCGCCGCCGCATTCGTCCAGCCGACGAAGAACAGCAGCAGCAGGAAGATGGCGTGCACCTTGACTTCAATGCCGAAAATCGTGGCGAGTTTGAATGACCATTTCATGATAGCCGTGTACCGTAATCGAGTTGCAGGACCGCGTGACGACGCAGTAGATAACCCGCGAGAGGCAAAGATGCAAGCAAAATGACGCCGACGCCAAACCGCCGCAACCGGCGGCGCAGCCAGGCTGCGTCAGGGTGTTGTGCCATCATGGGGCAAGATCGCACAGGTGTCCCGCCTGCAGCAGACAAGAGTTCTGCGCTGCTTCCTCTCACTGAGGCGGTTCGCTCCGGCCATTTTTCCGCTTGATTTTTTGGAGATGATATGGTAACCTGCGGCGCACATTTGATGAATTCTTCCGGCACACGCATGCATCATTCCTTGTTGTTCGTCCAAAACACTTGCCGTGTCGCTCTCGCATGGCGCCCTTCCATGACCGAATTGCTTTCCTGGAAATCGACGATATGAACCGCACACCCCGTCTTGCGCCGGGTGCAATGCTTCGGCTGAACGCGACGGCCAGCCGAGGCCTCGGCGCGGCGGTGAGGTCTTCAGCACGGGAAGGAATGTGAAAGTGAAGCACGCCTGCAGGCGTTTCCGTTTGAACGGCCTCGCGCTGTTGCCGCTTCTCTGGTTGGCGGCGCCGGCGCACGGCCAGCAGTTCCCGCGGCCCGTCGGCTATGTGAATGATTTTGCCCGGGTCATACCCGCCGGCATCGCGGCGCAAATCAATACACTGTGCACTGAGCTCGAGCAGAAGACCGGCGCCGAGCTGGCGATCGTCACCGTCGATTCGATTGGCGACTACGACTACGTCGATTATGCCGTGCGCCTATTCGAGAACTGGGGCATCGGCAAACGCGGGCGTGACAACGGCGTTTTGATTTTCGTCACGGTGCGCGAGCGCAAAGCCCGCATTGAAGTCGGCTATGGTTTGGAAGGCATCCTGCCCGACATCACCGCGGGCCGCATTTTCCGCGAGTACATGGCGCCCGAGCTGCGGCGCAATGATTATGGCACCGGCATGCTGGCGGGCACGGCGGCCATTGCCGGTGTGATCGCCGAAGATGCCGGCGTCGAGCTGACCGGCGCGATCAAACCCAGGCCCCGGCGGGAGGGCGGCGACGAAGGCCTGTCGCTGCCGGGACTGATCATATTCTTGGTGATTTTGTTCGTACTCGCGCGCACGGGCTTGCTCGGACCGCTGCTGCTTTCCGGTGGATTGGGCGGGCACCGCCGCGGCGGCAGTTGGGGCGGCGGCTTTGGCGGTGGTTTTGGCGGCGGCGGGTTCGGTGGCTTTGGCGGCGGCCGCAGCGGCGGTGGCGGTGCCGGCGGCAGCTTCTGATCGAAAACACGGTTGAGGCGAAGATGAAAAAGCTGACGGAAGCTCCGGAAACGATCTTTGCGGAGTATGTCAAAGACTGGCAGGCCGCGCTGGGCGCGGAGGTGGAAGCGATCATTCTCTACGGCAGCGCCGCGCGCGGCGAATATGCCGCCGACAAATCGGATATCAATTTGCTGGTGGTGCTCACGCCTGCCGGCCTGGCGCGGCTGCGCCAGGCCATCCCGCTCACCGCCAAGTGGCAAAAGCATGCCGTGGTCACGCCGCTGGTGCTCACCCGCGATTTTTTGCAGGCCTCGCGCGACAGTTTTCCCATCGAGTTTCTCAGTATGCAATGCCACCACCGCGTGCTCTTCGGCGAAGACGTGCTGCACGCGCTGGAAATCGCGCCCGCGCATTTGCGCCTGCAACTCGAGCGCGAAATCAAGGGCAAGCTCGTCCATCTTTGGAAGGGATTGCTCGGCAAGGGCCAGGATCGCGCGGCGCTGCTCGAATTGCTGCTGGTTTCGATCAACGATTTCTACGCGCTGTTCGAGGCGTTTCTGTTTCTCAAGGGCGAACCGATTCCCGCCACCCGGCAGGAGAGTTTTCGCAAAGTGGCCGCCGCCGCGAATTTGGATCCGGGCTTCATTGCTCCGCTCTTCCGGCTGCAGACCGGATCGGCGCGGCCCTATCGCGAAGAGCTGTGGCAGATCACCGAAGATTACATTGCGCAAATCGCCAAACTAACCGATTACATCGACCACCTGTGAGCTGTCTGTCAACTGCCTGAAGGAGGAATGGATCATGAGTAAAAAGTTTCTCATCGGCTTGGGCGTCGTCGTGCTGCTGGCGATTTTTGCCTACAGCTTTTTCTCCGGAAATTACAACAAGCTGGTGGGTTTGGACGAAGGCGTGAAGCAGGCCTGGGCGGAGGTGCAAAACAACTATCAGCGCCGCGCCGATTTGATTCCGAATTTGGTGGAGACCGTCAAAGGCGCCGCCAACTTCGAGCAGGAAACGCTGCAGAAGGTGATCGAAGCGCGCGCCAATGCCACGCGCCCGGAAATCAATGCCGAGAACGTGCTCAACGACCCGCAAGCGTTTCAGCGGTTTCAGCAAGCGCAGGACAATCTCGGCTCGGCGCTGAGCCGGCTGCTGGTCGTGGTCGAGCGCTATCCCGAGCTGAAGGCCAATCAGAACTATCTCGATCTGCAAACCCAGCTCGAAGGCACGGAGAATCGCATTACCACGGCGCGCCGGCGTTTCAATGAATCAGTGCAGGGCTACAACAGCACGGCACGCACGTTTCCGGTAAACCTCATCGCCGGCATGTTCGGCTTCCAGCAGCGGCCGTATTTCGAAGCCACTGCTGAAGCGCAACAAGCGCCGAGAGTCGATTTCGGCGGCGACAAAAATTAGCGGCTCACCCTGGCCTCCACCCGCTGGCCTTGCCGCCGCAAGTTCGATGCAGGCTGTTGCCCGGCGGGCAGTGCGGCGTTTCTCCGCCGGGCGAACAGCATCTCTTGTCTGTCGTTTGCCGGAATCTCTTTCTGCACGCGGAATCCAGCGCCCTCGCAAGGCGCTGCGAGTGCCGCGGTGAATTCCTGCGAGATCGACAGGACGCAGGGGCATTTCTCGGGAAGCATATTGCAGCATGGCAGCTCACGCCGACAGCGCGCCCCGCATCGTTTCGGTGTCGCGGCGCACCGACATTCCCGCCTACTATGCCGACTGGTTCATGCGCCAGGTGGAACGGGGGGAGGCTTTCTATCCCAATCCGATCAGCTTTCAACCGGTGCGGCTGTCGCTGCGGCCCGAGCAGGTGTTGTTTCTCGTATTTTGGACGCGCAACCCGCATCCGCTGGAGCGCCATCTCGACCGGCTGGAAGCGCATTACGGCCGCGCCTTCTATTTTCACTTCACCATCAACGGCCTGCCGAAGACGCTGGAGACCAACAACCCGCCGCTGGATTTTGCCATTGCCACCTTCCAGCGTCTGGCGCAACGCTATCCCGGCCAGGTTTACTGGCGCTATGATCCCATCGTCCTGTCCGATCGCACGCCGGCCGAGTATCATCTGGAAAAATTCAGCGAGCTGGCCGGCCGGCTGAGCGGCGCCACCACGCGTTGCTACTTTTCTTTTGTTGCATGGTATCAAAAGGTCCGGCGCAACTTTGCCGAAGCGGCGCACAAACACGGCGTGCAGTTTCACGATCCCGGTTTGCCGGAGCGCCTGGCGCTGGTGCAGGCCCTCGCGGAACGGGCCGCGCCGCAGGGCATTCAGCTCTATTCCTGCTGCCAGGATGCCTTGTGCGCGCTGCCGCCAGTGGCCAAGGCGCGTTGCGTTGATGCGGAAGCCTTGCGCCGGTTCGCGCCGGAGCGCTGGCGCCGGCTGGCCGCTGCGCCTACGCGGGAAGACTGCGGCTGCTCTGAAAGCCGCGACATAGGCTACTACGACAGTTGCCCGCACGGCTGCCTTTACTGCTATGCCAATCTCAATCGCGCGAAAGCCAAGGCCTTTCATGACCGCTATCTGCTGCAGCGGGAACTGCCGCTGGACCGGCAGGCCACGCTCAGTCCGAAATAGGTTCTGCCCAGAAAGGAAGAAACCGCCCGGGCGCTTGGCCCCGAAGCGTGCACGGCTCGAATAAAGTTCAATCTTGCTCATGACGAAGTGCCTGGGCGGTGGTGTTTGTGGACGGAGGACAAATTAAGCATCGTCAAGTTTCGTGTCTGCCCAAAGATGTTCCAACCTCGGCTGAGCCGAGGTTTCAAGAACTTCGAGTATTGTGGAACACAGAGGATCATGAGGCAACGGCCAAGCCGTTGCGGGAACATTTTCTCAGAAGTTCGCGATCTTGAGCGAAGACGAAATAAACTCCGCAAATGGCATTTGCCGTTGGGTCAATTGGAATCGACTCTATGCCCGACTTTGCTGCCGCCGAGAATCCGCTGCGCGAAGGCCTGCGCCTCGAGCGCATCCCGGCGCCCAACACCATGATCATCTTTGGCGCCTCCGGTGATCTCACCAAACGCAAACTGCTGCCCGCGTTGTTCAATCTCGCCTGCGACAATCTGCTGCCGCAGGAATTTGCCGTGGTCGGCTTTGCGCGGCGCACGAAGAGCCACGCCGACTTCCGTGAAGAAATGATGCAGGCCATCAAACAGTTCTCGCGCAGACGGCAGTTCGATGCCAACTTGCTGCAAAACTTCAGCGAGCGCATCTTTTACCATTCCTCCACCTTTGAAGACGAGGGCGGCTATGCCGGTTTGCAGCGCTTGCTCGAAGAACTCGAAACCAGCCATCAGACTGCCGGCAATCGCCTGTTCTATCTTGCCACCCCGCCGGAATACTATCCTGAGATCGTGCAGCGCCTGGGCCAGGCCGGCATGGCCCGCAACGGGCGCGGTTGGACGCGCGTGATTATCGAAAAGCCGTTTGGCCGCGATCTGGACACGGCTCGTGAATTGAACCGGCAGGTGTTGAGCGTGTTTGAAGAAAGCCAGGTCTTTCGCATCGATCATTACCTCGGCAAGGAGACGGTGCAAAACATTCTGGTGTTCCGCCTGGCCAACGGCATCTTCGAGCCGATTTGGAATCGCCACTATGTCGATCATGTGCAAATCACGGTGGCGGAAGATTTGGGCGTGGAAGGCCGCGGCGGTTATTACGAAACCGCGGGCGTGATGCGCGATATGATTCAGAACCACATGCTGCAACTGCTGGCGCTGGTGGCGATGGAACCACCGATTGCCTTTGCCGCGCAGGAAGTCCGCAATGAAAAAGTGAAGGTCCTGCAGGCTATCCGCCCGATTCTGCCGGAGGAAGTTGAGAAGTTCGTGGTGCGCGCCCAGTACAGTTTCGGATCGTTCGGCGGCCAGCAGGTGCCGGGCTATTTGCAGGAACCAGGCGTCGTTCCGGATTCGCGCACGGAGACCTATGTCGCACTCAAGCTTTATCTCGACAACTGGCGCTGGGCCGGCGTACCGTTTTTCTTGCGCAGTGGCAAGCGGCTGCCGAAACGCGCCACGGAGATCGCGATTCACTTCAAATCCGCGCCGCATTTGCTGTTCGGCGCGCACACCGCGGGCTTGGAAGCCAACGTGCTCGCGCTGCGCATCCAGCCGGATGAAGGCATCACGCTCAGGTTTGCCGCCAAATTGCCCGGCGCCGCGATTCAAGTCCGCACCGTCAACATGGATTTTCGCTACGGCACCTCCTTCGGCAAACCCTCGCCGGAGGCCTACGAGCGTTTGATTTGGGATTGCATGCTGGGCGATTCGACGCTGTTCACCCGCCGCGATGAGGTGGAAGCCTCCTGGCAATTCGTGACACCGATTCTGGCGGGCTGGCAACAGCGCAACGACCAGCCGCTGCCGCAGTATCCGGCCGGCACCTGGGGCCCGCCCGAAGCAGAGGCGTTTATCGCACCCGAAGGCCGGCGCTGGCGCCGGGTTTAGGCAAGGGGACAAGGGGGCAAGGAGGCAAGGAGACAAGGAGACAAGCTTGATTCAGTCTTCCATGAATGAAGGCAAAAAAATTGAAGGTCTTTGTGAATCTTTCGGCTTTGCTTCTCCGCGGGAATTGTTGAACCGCAGAGTCGTAGAGAACGCGGAGAAGGGCTTGGTTCATGTTGCAGCTTATTGCGGTTGAGTGCCGGTGTTATTCGAAAAAATCCCGTGACAATTTCGTCTTCGACAGCAGCTTGACGAGATTCTTGCTCAAAATGATTGCCAGACAGATGAATAATGCCATGGAACTCTGCGCTCTCAGCGTCGCGGCGGTTTGATTATCTGGTTCTTGGCAAAGTCCCTTTCAGTGTTTCATTCAATGTTTGCATCGGTGATTCAAACATTCCCATCATGCAAGCGGGACAAAAGTGCAGTGAATCCGGTAAATTCAAATGAGGCCAAGCCCATGTCTTCACATCCTGCTGCAACCTTCATTCAAGGTGAAAAGCTTTCGGTTGATGTGGCCGCCATTGAGCAAGAGCTGACCCTGCTGTGGCAGGAGGTCGCGGTGGAGCAGGAGGCTGAAGACACGGCGGCCGCCGCGCCGGCGGGTGATCGGCCCGTGATGCGAGCCTGCACGCTGAACCTGCTGGCGATTGCACCCGACGACAAGACCGCGGAGCAGGCCGCCGCGGCGATCGCGGAATTCACCAGCCGCCATCCCTGCCGCGCCATTGTGGTGATCGCGGAGGCCGAGTCGGAAACCGCGGAGCTTTCTGCTTACGTGTCGGCGCATTGCCATCTGCCGGTGCCGGGCGCCCGGCAGGTGTGTTGCGAGCAGATTTCCGTGATTGCGCGCGGCCCGGCAGTCGCGCAAGTGCCAGGCACGGTGTTGCCGCTGCTGGTCGGTGATTTGCCCGTTGCGCTGTGGTGGTTGTCCGGCTTGCCGCAAGAGTCGGAGATGTTCGAGCAGTTGCTCGGCGCCAGCGATTGTCTGATCTTTGATTCAGCGGCCGCGCTGGATCTGGGCCTCACCTTTGCCGCTGCCAATGCGCTCAATGTGAATTGGCAGAACGGCTCGGTGATCGATCTCAACTGGCTGCGCCTTTCGCATTGGCGCGACCTGCTGGCGCATTTCTTCGAGTTGGCGGGCGTGGCGGCATGCCTGCAGAGCATCGAAAGAGTCACAGTGAGGATGATCCACCGCACTGCCGAACTCGAAATGGCACAGCCGGCGCTGCTGCTGGGCTGGCTGGCGGCGCAATTGCAGTGGCGGCTCTCCGAGCCATTTGCGGCAATCGAAAACGGGTGGCGCGCCCTCTGGGATTCTTCCGGCCGCGAGATTGTCACGGAGATCGTCAGCGCCGAGAGCGGGAACGAGGCGGAATTGGCCGGGCTTCATCTTCATCTCAACCACGCCGGCCAGCCGGCGGAGCTGTCGATCCTGCGCATGCTCAGCGACACCGGTTTCACCTTGCAGGCCCAAGTCACCGGCTTTGCCGAGCGGCCTGCAGAAACACCGCCGGGCCTGATTCGATTGGAGCAGGCTTCGTTGGCGGCGTTGATGGCGCGCGCGCTCGATCGCCATCAAAGAGATGAAGTCTATGAGAAGGCGTTGCGCAAGGCCACGCAGTTGGTGTGAGTGGAATGGAGGTTGATGCCGAGTCCAGCCGATGAGCCTCGAACAGAAAATCATCCTTCTTGAAGATACGGCCGCCGTGGCGCAGCGCAGCGCGGAAGCGTTCGCAGCGCTGGCCGCGGCAGTGATCGGCCGTCGTGGCCGGCTGGCTGTGGCTTTGTCGGGCGGCGCGACCCCGGCCGGGATGTATCGCCGCCTCGCTGCGCTGCCGTTGGCCGCGGCAATCGACTGGCGCCGGGTGCATCTCTTCTGGGGTGATGAACGCTGCGTCGCGCCTGATCATGCCGACAGCAATTACCGCATGGCGCGGGAAGCCTGGCTCGATCGGATCGCGATGCCGGCAGCGAACGTGCATCGCATGCCCGCAGAATATCCCGATGGGGCGGCGGCAGCGGGCAGCTATGCCAATGAACTGCGCGCGTTTTTCCAACTGCGCCGCGGCGACGTGCCGGTTTTTGATTTGATCCTGCTGGGGCTGGGCACGGACGGCCACGTGGCCTCGCTGTTTCCCGGAACGCCGGCACTGGCGGAAACCGCGCGGCTGGTGGCCGAGAATCCGGTGCCGCATTTGCAAACGTCGAGATTGACCCTGACCTTGCCGGTGATCAATGCGGCCGCGAATGTTTGGTTTCTCGTCACCGGGGCGGACAAAGCGGAGATGGCCGCGCATGCCCTGCAACCCGGACCGGATTCGCCGGAGATTCCCGCACGGCGGGTGCAGCCCGCGCGCGGGGCCGTCACTTGGTTTTTGGATCACGCTGCCGCCGCACGCTTGCGGCTTTGAGGCCGCGCGCATGCACCGGCCTGCGCCAGGAAGGCGGCATGGCATGAACAAACTGCAGGAGCTTGTGTCCGTCTGAAATCGTGAACTTCTGAGAACGCGTTCCTGCAACGGCGCGGCCATTGCACCAAAATCCTCAGCGTTGTGGCGACACTCGAAGTTTCACCACCCGCGGCTCAGCCGAGGGTGAAACGATTTCGGGCCGACCCGAGCTGTGATCATTTGAGCACGTCCTCCGGCTGGCGGGATTCTCCTGTGCCGGCCGGCAGGGCGCAACGGATTCAATGATTCCGCACTTATGAAATTCATTTACTCTCCTGCCTACCTCGTCAATCTCGGGCCGCATGTGTTCCCGATCGCAAAATACCGCATGATCTACGAGCGGCTGCGGCAGCAATACCGCGTGCCCGAAGCAGAGTTCGAGAATCCGCAACCGGCGACACGCGAGCAATTGCTGCGCGTGCACACGCCGGAATATCTTGCCGATTTGGAACAACTCAAATTCACGGAACGCACCGCCTATTCCGAACTGCCGTTGACCCACGAGGTGGTCGCGATGTTCAGACTGGCGGCGGGCGGCACGATCCGCGCGGCGGCCCTGGCGCTGGAAGAGGGCGCCGCGGTGCATATCGGCGGCGGCTTTCATCACGCTTTTGCGGACAAGGCCGAAGGCTTTTGCTACATTAATGATCTCGCGCTGGGGGTGCGGGAGTGCCAGGCGCTGGGCAAGATCAAGCGCGCGATGGTGATCGATTGCGACCTGCATCAGGGCAACGGCACCGCCAAGATCTTTGTGGGCGACGAGGCTGTCTTCACCTTCTCCATTCATCAAGATGATCTTTATCCGGTCAAGCAGCAGAGCGATCTCGATATTGCCCTGCCCAATCACGTGCAGGATGAGGAGTATCTCGGCCTTTTGCGCACGCACATTCCGCGCGCCCTCGATGAGTTCCGGCCGGAGCTGATTCTTTACCAGGCCGGCGCCGATCCTTATCGCGACGATCAACTCGGCGATTTGAGTCTGACCATTGCGGGGCTGCGCCGCCGCGATGAGATCGTCTTCACCTTGGCCAAAGCGAGGAGCATACCGCTGGCGGTGACGCTGGGCGGAGGTTATGCCTACAATACTGATGACACTGTGGCGATTCATGTGAACACCTGTTCGACGGCGATGCAGGTGTGGGGGGCGCCTTGAAATTTTCGAGATCGTTCTGCACTGATTGCCGCTGCCCGTATATAACTCTGAATTGTCAATCGTAGCTACCGACTCAAAGTGGTAAATTTTCGGTTGATCTTTGAGCAACGGCATGGCTGCAAAGAAACTGCTTGACTAATAAGAAGGGTGATTGTACTTTCGCGACCGGCCGATGATCAATTTTCATCCAGGCCTGGCTGCGGATCGCGGCACGAACTGGTTCTCTGTCATGATTACAGGACTTTCCAACAAGGATACAAGCAAGAGCAAGATTTTGGTGGTCGACGACGTCGCCGTCAATGTGCAGTTGCTGACGACTTATCTTTCGTCGGTGGGTTACAGTGTGATTGCGGCCCGTGACGGCCAGGAGGCGCTGGAGAAGGTGACGGCATGCAATCCGGACCTGGTGCTGCTCGACGTGATGATGCCGAAATTCAACGGCTTCGAAGTGTGCGAGCGCCTGAAAAACGACGAGGCGACGCGCATCATTCCGGTGATCATGGTCACCGCGCTCAATGAAATCGAAGACAAGATTCGCGCCACCGAAGCCGGCGCCGATGATTTCGTCAGCAAGCCGTTCAACAAGCTCGAGCTGCTCACGCGGGTGAAATCGTTGCTGCGCATCAAGGAGCTGCACGATCAGCTCAACGCCAAGGTGAAGGAATTGGAGCAGGCCAAGGAGCGCTTGCGGCAACTGGCGATCACCGACGGCCTGACGGGTTTGTACAACCATCGCTATTTGAAAGAGCATCTCGAACAGGAACTTTACCGCGCCACGCGGCACCGTTCGGAAGTGTCGGTGATCATGATCGACATCGACCATTTCAAGAAGTTCAACGACACCTATGGCCATCCTGCCGGCGACGTCTTGTTGAGCACGGTGGCGCGCTTGCTCAAAGAGAACATCCGCAAGATCGACATTGCCGCGCGTTACGGCGGCGAGGAATTTTGTCTGGTGTTGGGGGAGACGGGCAAGACCGCGGCCGCGGTGGTGGCGGAGAAAATGCGGCGGCTGGTCGAACTTTCGCAGTTTGAGCCGCTGGAATTGCGCGCCAACGGCAGGGTCACCATCAGCCTGGGGGTGGCGACGTTTCCGGATGACGCCACCGCGATGAACGATCTCATCGCGATTGCCGACAAGCGGCTGTACAACGCCAAGCAGGGCGGGCGCAATCAGGTGGTCATGGATTAGGCTAGATTCGGCTAGGGCGGTGCGAGGCGAACGGCGGCAGGTGCGGTGCACCGGCCGCGGGCACGCCCGCGACACTCCGGCCGTGGCGAAGATGACAATCCGGAGCGGACACCCGGCGCCCTTATCTCATGCCAAGGGAAAGCAAAGTGGACTGGCTGTTCTTCAAGAAAAAGACGATCTTCCGTAAAGTCTTCTTCATTACGTTGATCGTATCCTTGTTGCCGTTGCTGGTGTCGTGGGTGTACTTGCTGCGCGTGGCTGCCGAGCACGGCTTTGACTCGACCCACGCGGTGGTCACCGGATTTTACGCGGCGACCGGCTTTGCGATTCTGCTGGCACTCGGGGGCTCCTACTATCTTTCCAAACGCATCAGCCGGCCGATCACCCATTTCATCAAAACCGCCACCGCGATTGCGCGCGGCAACTTCAGCGAGCGGGTCGCCATCGAATCCAACGATGAAATCGGCCGCCTGGCGCAGATCTTCAACTACATGACCACCGAGCTGCGCCGCCTGCGCGACATGGATCTCAACCGCCTGATCAACGAGAAGATCAAAAACGAATCCATCCTCAAAAATCTCGCCGATGGCGTCATTGGCATCGACGTCGACAATAAAATCATGATGCTCAATTCGGTGATGGAAGGCTGGTTCGGAATCCGCGAGCGCCAATGTCTGGAAAAGCCGATCGCGAGTTGCATCAGCAATCAGACCCTGCTGCAGTTTCTGCGCAAGGTGCGCGACGAGGATAAACCCGGCCTGTGGGTGTCCGAGAGCGAGATCGTCATCAAATCGACCAAGACCTGGCGCAACATCTTCCTGCAGGCGCGCGCCGCCAAAGTGGTGAATGAGAAGAACGAAATGATCGGCATCGTCGCCATCTTGCGGGATGTCACGCGCGAGAAGGAGATCGACCGCATGAAGACCGAGCTGGTCTCCATGGTCGCGCATGAACTGCGCTCTCCGCTCACCTCGATTTCGGGCTTCAGCGAGCTGCTGCTCGATCCCACCGTCAACCGCGAGCAGTCCGAAGAATACGCCGGCATCATCCTGAAGGAATCCAACCGTCTGAGCGAGTTGATCAACAAGTTTCTCGACATTTCGAAGATCGAAGCGGGCAAGATTCAGGTGAAGAAGGTGCCGATGCAGATCACCGACGTGCTGGACAAGGTCCTGGACGTCAATCTGCATCAGGCGGAAAAGAAGGGCATCGTGGTCAGCGTCAAGGTCGCGCCCGACATTCCGCTGGTCTATGGCGACAAGGACATGATGGAGCAGGTCATCCTCAACCTGTTCAATAATGCGGTAAAATACAGCCCGGAAAACACCGCCATCGAGATTCGCCTGAAAGAGCGTGAGACCGACGTCCTGTTCGAGATCGAGGACAATGGCTACGGCATTTCCGAGAAGTCGCTGCCGCGCATCTTCGAGAAATTCTATCGCGTCACCGATAACGACAAGGTGCGGGAAGTGACGGGAACGGGACTCGGCCTGTCGCTGGTGAAGGAGATCATCGAACTGCACAACGGCTCCATTCAGGTGAAGAGCAAGGTCGGCGAAGGCTCGACCTTTTCCTTCAATCTCCCGAAGTACAACGGCAAGCTGCACGAAGCCGGCTTCGATGACGAGGTCGAACTGGAGATGAGCTCGCACTATTCCTGAGCGGCGCGCCGTTTGCGCGCCGGGCCTGCCTGCCCGCCGCTGCTTTTTCGCTTGTGGACTTCGTTACCCTGTGCTCACCACATCTCTTGCGCTGCATCCCAATACGCCAGCCGGAGCGCTTGCACACCTGACCTAACCCTGTGCCTTCTGGCGGCCCAGCCAGGCCCCGTGCCGCTGAAGGTGCAAAACCGCATGCCCCAAAATCATGCTGCCATTTGAGACGGGAATGATCGACAATCTCGCTGCTGCCGGCGTGCGTGAGGAAGGTGGCGGCGCGGCGCCACCCGCGCAGCGCCTGCTCCTGCTGATCGATGCCGACCCCGACGAGCGCGACCTGACCGGCAGAATCGTGCGCAGCCACAGTTATGCTTTTGCCGAGGCGGCCTCCGGGGAGGAAGGCTTGAACCTCATTCTCACCCGGCGGCCGGATTTGGTGCTGCTCGACTACGACATGCCCGGCATGAACGGCGCCGAGGTGTTGCAGGAGCTGACCGGCAATCCCTATTACAAGCCGGTGAGCGACACCCCCGTCATCATGCTGGCGGGCAAAAAGATGGCGGAGGTGAATCAAGCGCGGCTGTTTCAAATGGGGCTGCGCATGTTTTTGGAGAAGCCGTTTGCCAGCCATGAATTGATGAACGTCATCGCCAACGTCTTCATCCTGCATGATCTGCGCCAGCGCAGCCGCGAGCTCGAGCAGCGCATCAAGCGCACCGAGTACAAGTATCAGGATCTCATCGAAAACGCCAGCGATCTCATTTTCACCCTCAATGCCCGCGGGGAATTCGTCTTCATCAACCGCCGGATTTCGGCGCTCACCGGCCACTTGCGCGAAGCCTGGAAAGACCGGCCGCTGATGGAGATGGTGATTCCCGAAGATCGCGCGACGGTGGAAACCAACTTCCGCAACACGCTGAGCGGCAAGTCGCGCATCTTCGAAATGCGCGTGCGCTCGCAGGCCGGCCGCTTGCTTCATCTCTCCACCAACATCAACCCCATGTTCGAGCGCGGCGAGGTGGTGGGCTGCGTCGGCATCGCGCGCGACGTCACCCAGCGCAAGAAACTCGAACAGGAAATCACCGAACTGAAGAATTTCAACGAAAGCATCGTGCAGAGCATCGGCTCGGGGTTGATCACCCTCGATCTCGATCGCAGGATCACCTCCTTCAATCTTGCCGCGGAGGAGGCCCTGGGCTGGCGCGCGAATGAGGCGATTGGGCGTTACGTGGAAGAGCTTTTTCCCGCGGAGGAAGTGCAGCAGATTTTGTCCGACCCGGACGCCGGCGAGGGCGGCTCGCCGCTGCTGCATCGCGAAATGGAACTGACGCGCAAGGATCGCAAACGCATCCCCATCGGCTTCACGCTCACCTCGCGACGCGACAACCGCAACCGCCGGGTCGGCCTCCTCGTTTCCTTTCGCGACATCTCCCAGATCAAGCAGATGCAGGCCGAAGTGTTGCGCATGGACCGCCTGGCCTCGCTGGGCGTGCTCGCCAGCGGCATTGCGCACGAAATTCGCAATCCGCTTGCCGGCATCAAAACCGTGGCGCAGACGCTGGAGGAGGATCTCGACCCCGGCGACAGCAAGCGCGAATACGTGGCGCGCATCATCCGCCAGGTCAACCGCATGGACGAGCTGCTGCGCACGCTGTTCTCCTACGCCCGGCCCAAATCGCCCATGCGCCAGCAATGCCGGCTGCAGGACATCGTCAACGAGGTCAAGGGCTTGATGCAGCAGCGCTTCGAGCGCACCGACATTAGCTTCGAAGAACACTATGCCGAGGATTTGCCGCTGGTGTACGTTGATTTTCATCAAATCCAGCAGGTATTTTTGAATCTCTTTCTCAATGCCATCGATGCCATGCCGAACGGCGGCAGCCTGGTGCTGCAGTCGCGGCCGCGTCTCACCGCCTTGCACCGCCGCGATGGTCGCGGCAATCATGCGCCGCCCGGCAGCAAGGGCCTGTATGCCGAGGTGCTGGTCAGCGACACCGGCGAAGGCATCGCCCAGGAGAATCTACCGGCCATCTTCGACCCGTTTTTCACCACCAAGCCGCAGGGGTCGGGACTGGGATTGTCGATTGTTTACCGCATCATTGAAGAGCATCACGGCGACATCCAGGTGAGCAGCGCATTTGGCCGGGGCACCACCTTCAACCTGTTGCTGCCGGCGGTGTGATGGCCGGCTGCGCCTCACCCCGGCGACGAGATGACAGACACAGGTCGCTATGCTGAAGAGGAGTGAAACGCTGTGCTCGAACAAGCCAAAATTCTGATCGTGGAAGACAACGCCGATCTCTGCCAAACCCTGGCGGAGGTGTTCCGCAAGAGCGGGCACAAAGTGTTGACCGCGCTCACCGGCACTGACGCCAAGCGCATTCTCAAGAGTGAAATCATCGATCTCGCGCTGCTGGATTTGCGCCTGCCCGACATCCTCGGCATCAAAGTGCTGGAGTTTGCCAAGGAAGTCGATCCCGACATTATGGTGATCATGATGACCGCGCTCGCCAATGATCCCAAGCCTGCGGTCGAAGCCATGAAAGTCGGCGCCTTCGATTATCTCACCAAGCCTTTCGAACTCGATGAAGTCAAGCTGGTGGTGGCCAAGGCGCTGGAAACCGTGGGGCTCAAGCGGGAAGTCTCGCGCCTGAAACAGCAGCAGCGCGACAAATTCCCCGGCACCGAACTATTCGGCAACAGCAGCGTGATGCAAGAGATCAAGAATATGATCCGCATCGTGAGCGAGACGCCGCGCACCTCGGTGCTGAT
The DNA here is from genome assembly GCA_023150945.1 of bacterium. NCBI lineage: Bacteria > bacterium. The sequence goes on from JAKLJX010000001.1 coordinate 424,652, forward strand.
TCAAGGCGAAAGCGGAACCGGCAAGGAGCTGGTGGCCAACACCGTGCACCAGTGGAGCAGCCGCCGCGATAAGCCGTTCGTGCCGATCAACTGCAGCGCGATTCCCGAAAGCCTGCTCGAATCCGAGCTGTTCGGCCACGAGAAGGGCGCCTTTACCGACGCCAAGGCGCTGAAGAAGGGCATCTTCGAGCTGGCTGACAACGGCACCATCTTTCTCGACGAAATTTCCAGCATGCGCCAGGCGCTGCAGCCCAAGCTGCTGCGCGTGCTGGAGACGCAAACGTTTCGCCGCATCGGCGGTACCGCCGACATTCAGATCGACGTGCGGCTGGTGGCAGCCACCAACCGCGATTTGCAGGAAATGGTACGGGAAGGCTCCTTTCGTGAGGATTTGTACTACCGCCTCAAGGTCATGGTGATCGTGTTGCCGCCGTTGCGCGAGCGCACTGAAGACATCATTCCGCTGGCTTCCTTGTTCATCGAGCGCAACAACCATGAGTTCAACAAAAACGTCACCGGCCTCGCGCCGGAGGCGGAGGAGTTGCTGCGCCTCTACCAATGGCCGGGCAATGTGCGCGAGCTGAAAAACGTCATCGAGCGCGCCGTGATTCTGTGCCAGGATGCCGTGCTCAAGCCCGAGCATCTGCCCATGGAGCTGCGCGACGAAAAGAGCCGCAACTCGGTTTTCTTCGCGGCCCCGCTCTCCGCCAGCGGCGGGCTGAATGCCTCCATGTCGCTCGAACAGATGGAAAAAATCCACATTCAAAACGTGCTGGCGCAGAACAAGGGCAACAAGTCCCGCACCGCGCGTGCGCTCAATATCTCGCGTTCGACGCTGCGTGAGAAGATGCGTCTCTATCAAATCCCCGGTTGAGTAGCGTTCGAAAATTGACCAGCGCATGCACGTTTTTCCGCCGCTGGCGCGCCCTGCTGAGCGCCTCCCGCTCGCGGCAAGATTTGTTACAAAGATTTCACGACTCCCCCTCGCCACTTCCGCTTGTTTTTAGAATTGTTATGCCCGCAAAATTTGTTCGCGTTTCCCTTCCGCATATCGCCCAAGCCTGACGGTTGGTGGCACCCGGTTTGCTTATAACCTCTAAACCGGCTCTGTTGCGCGATTACTATCTTGATTTGCCAGAGCCAAAAGTGTCGAGCGGGATGCCATGCCAGCCACAGGACTGCAATACCCGGTTTTCACGAATCAGAGAGATCACGTCAGCATATGTATTCCGCCGTCAACCGACCGGAACCGACCAGACAAGAAGCCGCTGCGGCTGCAGAAGGCTTTCGCTTCACCATGAACGAGAATCTCAACAACAAGTGCATCTTGATCGTCGACGATGAAGATGATCTGACCTGGAGCATCGCCAAGACGCTGGCAAAGAACGACCGGCATTTTCAGGTCATCTGCGTGGCAGATGGCAACGCCGCGCTCGAGGTGTTGGCGCAGCAGCGCGTGGACGTGGTGGTGTCAGACATTCGCATGCCGGGCCGCGACGGCCTGCAACTGCTGGCCGACATCCGGCGCGATCATCCTGCCACCAAGGTGATCATCATGACGGCGCACAGCTCGCACGATCTCCGCCAGGAGATCGAAGCGCGCGGCACGGCATTCTATCTCGAAAAGCCCTTCGAAATCCGCTACCTGCGCCAGCTTATCTACGAGGCGCTGGATTTGGCCCCGCCCTTCCGGCACGGCGTGCGTGAAGCCAGCGTGTAGCCGCCGGCCGTCGAAAACGATCAGCATTCTCGCTCCCGGGTTCCCTTCCTCGCAATTCAGCAAACCGTTCCTCACGCCACCCGTTTCCTTTTTCCGACATTGTTTTTTTCCGTGGAAGAGCCGTCACGACCGCAAAGAAGTTGTCGTGCAGACTTCCTGCTTGCCTTCGTTTGCCGGCTGGTAGCCTGCGCTGCGTCGAATTGAGGACAATGCTGTGCATCACTGCCGGCTCACGCAGTTGTGGGCGTTCGCGCGCAGCGCAGACTGATTCAAAATGAAAGTGGGAAAATAAGAAGAGCACGACACGTTCTTTGTCGTGCTCTTCGGAGGAAATCGGCTCCCGCCACCAGGGGCATTGACGAAAGCCGACACGAGGTTTAGGGGGAAGGGAATGGGGGTCTGTGTCAAAACTCCAACCGGGCGACTCTCAGGAGTAGGTTTGCGAGCGAGGCTGGCGGCGGTACCGCCAGCCCCATTTCACCGCAGCATTGTCGATCGTCGATCGCCAGTCGCGGCGCCGGGCGGAGACCCAGGCGCGCAGGCGCGGCCCGGACTTCAGGCGGTGGTGTCCACCGCGGAGTTTTTTCTGAGAATGATGGACCGGCGATCGTTGGGAAAATTTTGCCGTTTCTCTCCGGAGTCGGCCGTTTCATGGTCGGGCGTTGGCCGGCGGCGGTAAACGCCCTCCTGCTCCTCTTGCTCTTTGGCGGCCTGTTCATCCTGGCGGCGACGATAGAGCACGAACGCCACCACACCACCCAGCAGCACCAAGCCGAGGATCAACCAAAACCAGGAAAGCCCACCGGAAGACTCCGGCTGCGGTTGGGCGGCGACCGGCTCAGGCTGGGGCTGCTCCTGTGCCGCCACCGGTGCCGGCTCCGGCGCGGGCGTTTGATTCGCTTCCGGCGCCGGCCCGCGCGTTGGCGTGGCGGTGACTGCCGGCGTGGGCGAAGTGCTGCCGTCCCGGCCCGCATTCTTCGCCAGAAGATGCTGTTGCTCGACCAGCGTGTTGACGTTGGTGATCGTGCGGGCTTTGCGCAGATTCGTGATCACGCTGGCAGCGGGCAGCAGAATTTCTTCATCCGGCTCGATGTGGTTGGGATTGGGCGCGCGATTGACCAGTGCCAGCTCGCGCCAATAGTCGGCCTCGCCGTAATGCGCCCTGGCCAGCTTGCTGAGGGATTCGCCCTTTTGCACTTTGTGCAGTTGCGGCGCTTCCAGCCAACGCAGCCGGCTCAGCAGCGTGCTGTCATGCACCATCACCAGCAGCATGACCAGGCCGCAAAAACCGGCCAGCAGAATTTTCTTCATCGCGACCTCCTATTTGTTTGAGATTCGAAAATGCGCCCGAAAATCGCGGGCCGGCTCAGCCCAGGCGCATTCCCCACAGACGGCGCACGCCGTGAAACAGCGTTAGCGTGACGACCGCGGAGAGCAGGCTGACCGCCAGGAGCTTGTTGTACAGGACCGGTGCGAGACTGCTCAACACCGCGCCGGCGGCCGCGCCCGCCATGCCCAGCGCGTAATTCAAACTGCGCCGGCGTTCCGGCGCGTGATCGCACAGGGCAAACACGTGGCCGATGATCCAGCCGAAAATGCTCGCGCACAATATCGGTAGCAGCGTCATGGGGCGACCTTTCCAGAAGACGGGTAATCTTTCTCTTCCAGCATCGTTGCTCTCCCTGCTTGGCGGCGCATCACTGCCGTGCGCCGGCGTTGCATGACTCATCGTCAAAGCAAAAGGATTGCCAAGCCGGCGAGGACAGGATGCCCCTCGCGTCTTGGCCGGCAGACGGGCCGAAGAATCAGCCGGTTAGGGCAAGACCAGCAGCCGGCGCTGCGATTTTTCTCGAGCGGGAATTGAAAACAGGTGTGTAAAGGCTACTTGGTTGGAAGCGGGAAGCGGGCAGATTTTACCGGCGGCGATCAGGAAACCTCGTCGCGAAAGCGCACGAGTTTGTTGTGCAGCGTTTTCAAGCTGATGCCCAAAACTTCGGCGGCTTTGGTTTTGTTGTTTTGATGCACAGCCAGCGTTCTGAGAATCAACAGGCGCTCGGCCTCTGCCACGGTTGTGCCGAGCGGGATGGTGAGGGCAGTGGTGTTTTCCGCGTTGGTGAGGTGTTTGGGCAAGTCCGCTGCCGTAATTTCACGGCCCGGGCAGAGAATCACGGCGCGCTCGATGACATTGCGCAACTCGCGCACGTTGCCGGGCCAGGCATGGCGCAGCAGCAGGTCGAGCGCTGCGCGCGCGATGCCGTCCACTTTTTTGGCGTTTTTCTCGGCAAACCGCTGAATGAATTCATTCACCAGCAGCGGCAGATCGGTCAGGCGTTCGCGCAAAGGCGGCAGCTCGATCTCCACCACCGCCAGGCGGTAGAACAAATCTTCGCGCAGGGCCTTGTCGCGCACCGCCGCGCGCACCTCGCGGTTGGTGGCGGAAATCAGGCGCACGTCGACGCGGATTTCCTCGCGGCCGCCCAGCCGGCGGAAACTGCGTTCCTCCAGCGCGCGCAGCAGCTTGGCTTGCAGCTCAAACGGCATCTCGCCGATTTCATCGAAGAACAGCGTGCCGCCATCGGCCAACTCGAAGCAGCCGGGTTTCTCGCCGAGCGCGCCGGTGAAGGCGCCTTTCTCGTGGCCGAACAATTCGTTCTCGAGAATTTCACTGGGCAGGGCCGAGCAATTCAACGCGACAAAGCGGGCCGCACTGCGGTCGCTGCGGCGATGAATGGCGCGTGCCACCAATTCCTTACCGGTGCCGCTTTCGCCGGTGATCAACACCGTGGCATCGGTTTTGGCAACGGTTTCGATCAGCCGGTAAACCTCGCGCATGGCCTCGCTTTGCCCGAGCAGATCCTCGTAGCTGGTGAGCGCGCGCAGTTGCTGCGCCAGCGCGCGGTGCGATACCTGCAGGCGATATTTCTCCGCGGCTTTGGCCACGACCTGGCGCAGCCGTTTGCTCTCCACCGGCTTGGCGAGATAGTCATACGCGCCCTGGCGCATGGCCTCCACCGCGGTATCGATGCTGCCGTAACCGGTGACCACAATCAGCTCGCTTGCCAGCCGGTTTTTCTGCACGCGCTGCAACACCTGCAAGCCGTCGAGATCCGACAGGGTGAGATCGACCAGCGCCACGGCAATGTCTTCCGCCTGCAGCAGGCGCCAAGCCTGCTCGCCGCTGGTGGCCGTGAAGATTTGATACGAATCCTGCAGCAGCGTCTCCAGCCCGAAGAGCGCCTCGGGTTCGTCATCCGCCAGCAGGATCTTGTCGCGTTCGGGATTCACAGTTTCTCCGTTGCTTGCACCACCGCTGCCTGCAATTTGGACAACTCGCCCGCTACAATGCGCAAATGCCGGAGCAGCCGCTCGGCCTCGGTGCCGGTGAGTCTGCCGGCAATCAACTCCGCGGCTTCGAGATTGAGTTGAGCGGTGTTCACCCGGTTGCGCAGATCATGCGCCAGCTTGGCGAGAACTTTACGGGCATCGTTTTGTGCCGCCATTGGTCGATTCGCTCCATAAACACGCCTGCCCGGGCACTGCGTCAGGAACAACAAAAAGCCTGTTTCGATTCATGCATGCTTCGGGACCAAGCGCCCGGGCGGTTAATTCATTTCTGGACAGACACGAATTGGGGTAAAGTCACACGAGCTGCGGCTTGCGCAGGCATGAATCAAACAAACTCAACGATTCCGTCAATCCTGTAGATCCCGTCAAAGAATGCAATTGGCCGGAGTGGCGTCATCATGCGTGCGCAGCGGCTCAGCGTTTATCGCTTTCCAGCCATTTTTCGATCATCGCCAGAATGTCCTTTTTGGCGAAGGGCTTGGTGAGATAGTCATCGCAGCCGGCGGCCAGCGCCTTTTCGCGGTCGCCTTTCATCGCGGCCGCGGTGAGCGCCACCACCGGAATGTGCGCGAGCTGTTTTTGGGTTTTGAGCGTGCGCGCCACGCGATAGCCGTCCATCTGCGGCATCATGATATCCATCAAAATCAGATGCGGCCGCTCATGCTGCGCTTTCAACAGCGCCTGCTCTCCGCCCTCGGCAAAGCTCACCTGATAGCCTTGATCTTCCAGAATGTACTGCATCGCGTAGCGGGTGTTCTCATCGTCTTCGACTACCAGAATGTGACGGCGGTGGCGGCGCCATTTGGGCGGCGCAGCGGGCGCTTTGGCGCTGGTTTGCGGCCTGCCGGCGCGCGCCTTCCTGCCGGCTTTTGTGCGCGGCACTTCGACCGGCACCTCGAGCGTAAAAGTGGAGCCCTCGCCCGGTGTGCTCGCCACCGTGATCGTGCCGCCCAGAATTGCGAGCAGCCGCTGTGAGATCGCCAGGCCCAGGCCGGTGCCGCCCTGGCGCCGGGATTCACTGGTCTCCAATTGCCGAAACGGCTCGAAGATTTCCTTGAGACGGTTGGCGGGAATGCCGATGCCGGTGTCGCGCACGGCCAGGCGCAGCAATGGCGGATGGAATTGCGCCGTCACGGCAATTTCTCCCTGCGTGGTGAATTTGACGGCGTTGCCCAGCAGATTGGTGAGGCCGCGCTCGAGAATGTTGCGGTCGCTGTGAATGAGCGGCGGCAGCGAGGCGGGCAGATCGAGACGCAGCGCCAGTTTTTTCTGCTCACACAGCGGGCGCACGGTTTCGACGGCCTCGCGAATCAGCAGGCTCGGATCAAAATCCTCGCGCAACGCCTCCATCTTGCCGGCGGTGATTTTGCTGAGATCAAGAATGTCGTCGATGAGCCGCAGCAGGTTGCGGCCGCTGCGATGCACGATTTCGAGCTGGCGATGCTGCTCGGGCGCGAGCTTTTTCGCGGTTTGATCCCGCAGGATTTCGGAGAACTGCAGAATCGCGTGCAGCGGCGTGCGCAGCTCATGCGACACGCTGGCGAGAAAATCCGAGATATGCTGGTTGGCGTGCGCCAATTCATGCGCCTTGGCCTCGGCTTGATGAAACAAACGGGCGTTGTCGAGTGTGAGCGTGGCCTGCGCCAGCAAATCCTGATCGAACGATTCCGCGTCGGCGGCTGTGGCGGCAGCCGGTTCGCCGGCAAAGGCCAGCAGAAATCCGAAACTGCGGCCGCGCGAGCGCAATGCCATGAGCTTGGCCGTGGGTGGCGTACCGGCGTTCGCGCCCACCAAACTCGGCCAGGGCGCCTCCGGCAACTCCACCTGCAGCGCGCGCTCGCGGGCCGCCTGCTCGAAAAGCTGCGCAAAACTGGCCGGCGGCACCTCGCTCAGCGAGAGATTTCTGCCGCGGCCTTTTTCTCCGCGGCTCGGCTGGCCGAGCGCCATCACCCAGCTCGCGCTTGGCTCGGCGCCATTGTGGCCCTCGGCCGGCTTGGCCTCCGCCTCCACCCGAACGGCCAGGAAAACCGGTTGTGACCAAGCTTGCGCGGCCAGCCCGGCAATCTCACTCACCACGCCCTCCAAGGTCGCCGCTGCTTGAAAGGCATTGCCGATCTGCGCCAGCAATTTGGCCTGGCGCACGTTGGCGGCGTGCAGCGCGAGCAACCGATTGTTCGCAATCGCCAGGCCCGCGTCGTCGGCGAGCCTTTCGATATCGTGAACTTGTTCCGCGCCGGGCCGGCGGCCGTCATGCGGACTGAAGACGAGAATGAGGCCGGCCCAGCGCTCGCGGCCGCGAATGGGAACCAGCAAACAATCATGTTTCTGCCAATCGCCGCTGGCAGGAAAATCCAACTCCGGCGGCAGAAAGCGCGGCCGTCCCTCCGGCATTTGCCGGGCCTCGAGCAGGAATGACTGGCTCACGCGCCATTGCTCCAGCAGATACGGCGCAAGCTCGGCATGCGCAAGCTTGCGCAAAGCCCGCGGCAGCCGGCTGCCATTTTCCGCGAAGCCGGCGCTGGCCGCCAACGCATAATCGCCGTCCTCGGCTTCCCCGGCTGCTTGATAAACCGCCACGCGCTGCCAGCCGAGCGCCGCAATCGCCGCCGCCACCGCGGGCATGATCACCTCCAGGCTCACGCCCAGCCGGATGCTTTCCCCGATCTCCACGACCTTGCCGAGTTGATCGATGCGGCGCTGCAACGCGGCGGTCGCCTCGCGCGTTTTCGTTTCCAAATCGAACGTGTCAGCCGTGCGGCGCAGCCGTTCGATTTCGGCAAGCTCGCGGCCCAATGCCAGCGCGCCGACATATTCTTTTTGAGGATTGAGCAACGGCCGCGCGTTCCACAGGCAGGTGAGGGTTTCACCGCGGCGAGTTTGCACCGGCGCCTCGTACTGTTGAAATTCGATCTTGACGGACTGTCCGTATTGAATCAGGCGTTGAATCTCCTGGAAAAAACCGGGCAGCATGGCCGGCGTCATTTCGGCAGCGGTGACGCCCAGACGCAGCCGCGCTTTGGCATTCAGATGCAGGCAGCGGCCCGCGGCATCGACGATGATGAGAATGTCATCGAGCGCATCCAGCACAGCATCGTAGTAATGCCGTTGCGCCGCGAATTCCCGTTGCAGCGCCGCCACGGCAGCGGCGCGGCGCTCGAGTTCCTCCGCGATTTGCCGGCGTTCGGTGAGATCATGCACCAGCCACAAATGGCGGAGCGACTGCTGCTCGCCGGCGGCAAGCGGAACGGCCGTAAGCTCGCAGGTGAATTTCCGGTTGTTCGTGCCGGCGCTGTTCACCTCGCCGTGCCAGGACTGCTGTTGCGACAGCCGGCGGCTGATTTCAGTCGCAGGAAAAGAATCCGGCTCGAATTGCAGAGACAGCTCGCGGCCCAAAAGTTCGGTCCGGGAAAGGCCAAACACGCGCTCCGATGCGGGATTCACTTCGATGATTTTGCCCGCGGCGTCCGTGAGCGCCATGGCGACCGTGGCCTGCGCGAAACTCTGCTGCAGCACCTGCAACTCCGCGGCCTGGCGGTTGACGGTTTCTTGCAGCGCGTGTTCGGCCGCGCGGTAAGCCGTGATCTCCAGCAAGCCGACGTGCATGCCGATGATGCGCTGCGCTTCGCTGCGAATCGGCGCATAAGCCGCGCGCAATACTTTGACGTCAGTGGCAGAGGGGAGGCGGATTTCGATTTGGCCGCCGTGCTCGCGCCGCAAGTCGCGCAGCAGCGGTTGCAGCGCCTGATACATCTCCGCCGAGATGCTGTCGCGCAGCAGCCCGCCATTCACGCCCTGCGGATTCGCCACGCCGGCAAGTTGGAGAAAACCGGCGTTGGCAAACAGAATGCGGCCTTCCAGATCGAGATGCACCACGGCCTCGCTCATCAGCGCGAAGGTGGCGTTCTGGCTGCGCACCAGTTCATCGAGCTTGATGCTGTTTTCGAGCAGGCTCTTGCGCAACTCCGCTTCCAGCCGCAAAAAACGGCCGCGGTCGGCGGTCAATCCCAAAATGATGAACAGGCTGGCCAGACCGAGCGTGAGGGTGAGCGGCAAGGCGGCAAAGGGCAGGAGAAACTGCAGCGCCGTGGTGCCGGTCAGGCTGAGCGCCGCCGCCGCCAGCCCGGGCCACAGGCCGTTGCGGCTGCGCCACCAGCGCATCGCCGCGCTAAGCGCGGCCAGCAAAAAGCAGCCGGCACAAATGCCGGCAGCGATTTGTTGCAACAGCGCAAGCGTTGGCGGCGCCGGCGCCCATTCGCTCAAGCCGCGATTGTGCCACAAGGCCAGACTGAAGAGCAGGGCAAAGGTGAGGGCAGTGCCGGCGAGCCAATACCGCAGATAAGGTTTGGGTTTGGGAGAGGGCAGACGAAAAGCGAGAAACGAGAAGATCAGCCAATGCAGGCTCAGGCCGAGCAGAAAACCATGCGCCACGAATTCCAGGCTGGGCGTGCCGGTCCAGGCGAGCGCCGGAACCGCCTGCCCCGCGAGCGTGAGCAGGTAGGCGAGCTTGAGCAATTCCGCGGTGGCCAAGCCCGCGAACACCACGAAGCCTTGCGCGCGATAAACTTGCAGGGCAAACAAGCTGGCAAACAATGCCAGAAACACGGCGATGCCGCTGGCCATCGTCAGATTCACCGCGTGCGGCGTGAGAGATTCAAGCATCATGGCCGGTTCGAGCGAGTTTGCCAAATGCGCAGCCCACGCCGCGGTCGCGATGGGTCTTGCCGCTGCGGGGATTGTCGCGAATAGTTATGAGGAGCGAATCGCGCCGGTGCCGGTTCAGTCTTCCAGCCAGTGGGCAGCGGGTTGATAAAGGCGGAAATCTCCGGACGGAATCAGTGTGAGGCCGGACACTGGCAGGTTGAGAATGTACGACCAGGCCCGCGCCTCTCCTTGTGCAGCGGTCACCGGGATGATCTTGCGAATGTAGAGGCTGCGCGCCGGTTGATCCGGCCAGTAACCCTGAATCAAATCCAGCGTCTCGAAAAAAATCTCGGGATCATGCACCTGATGCAGCTCGCCGTGCACCTGCTCGCCGCCGCTGCTTTCGATCATGCCGGGGAAGGCGCCGACGTCGTACAATCTGCCGGCGGCGGTGGCAGGCCCGGCGAAGCTGGCCTTGTCCGGATTGTCCAAAAAATCAGCGCGCTCCATGCCGCGCATGAGTGTGCCATAGACGAAAAGAAGGTTGGTTGTTTCCGCTGCCGGAGAACTGTGTGGCCGCAACCGAAACAAAGTGCTTTTGGGGAGATGATCGGTGAATAGCATTGGGATTCCTGAACCGCCCGCGCGAGCGAAAAAATTTGCGAAAGGTAAGCATCCGCCTGCAGGATGTCAAGGGGTTTGAAGCTGCCGCGCTGCGGCCTGGCGCACGGGCGCAGCGTCGCGACGGTGCGTGGAGAGAAAAGCGGTGCGCCACCGGGATGATTGGCCGGGTGGCGCACCAGCAGGAGACGATCGCGCTCAAAAGGTGGCGGCGACTTCGACCAATTCGAAAGTCAAATGAGCGGTGGGCAGAATCTGTTTAATGATGCGGTGCGGTGCTGCGCTCTCCAGCAGCAGAATCCAGCGCGCTTTGCCGGAAAATCCTTCGACGCGATAGCAGTGGAACGAACCCGCGGGAACCGACACCTCTTCGGTGCGCACCACCCAGGCGCGTGCGATGGTTTCCTCATTTTCCATGGCGTCGAAAATCGGGAAAGTGAGAGTACGGCCCACAGCCAGCCGGCCAGTGCGCAGGAGATAATGCACGGCGTACACATCCGCGGCTCCGGGAGAGAGGCGGCGGTTGATGGTCACATCGCCGCCGAGAACCTCCGGCCGTTTCACCACGCCGGTGACGGCGCGACCGTCGTAGCGCAACCGGACTTCCCGCGTCAATTCATCATCGAACACGATCGTGTGGCTGTTCACCGGACCAAGCGTCGAATCGGCGCGCAACGTGAAGGTGGTGGAGCGCGCAAACAATCCCGTTGTGGCTTCGGTGACGTGAATGACGCCGGCGGCCCGATCATGCGTGATCGTGACCATGGCCTCGCCGAACACATTGTGCCCGGAGACGGTGCGATAGCGCAGTTGATCATCCACCAACAATTGCGCGTTGAAAGGGTCGTGCGATGGGAAGTTTTGGGCAGCCACGGGCGCGAGCGGCAGGAATACGAAAGCGAGAAGCACCGCTCCCTGCCACACGCCTGTCGCCGTGTGCTTCCTGCCCCGCCGGGCAAAGCGGCACCGCGGCCGGTTCAACGAAACGAGCGCACCGGAAACGAACATGGGAACTCCTCTTCATCCATAAAGCGTTCTGGCCGAGGCCTCATGCCTCTGCCGGTAAGCCGGTTCGAAAAATCTTCTGAGCAGTCCGCAATCAAAACATGGCCATCCCGCAGGCCAAACAGCTCCCGCGGCAGGAGCAGCTTCTCGAGAATTCGCGATTGCAGACAGACTTAATTAGCCGCAACCGGTCGCACCTGCCGATAAACGATTTGCCGGCGAAAAGCAGGTTGCGTGATCGAGAACAGAAGTCTACCCCCCCGGCCTGCCGGAAACGTAAAATCATCTCCGCAGATTGCCAGGTTGAGTGTACAATTTGACCAGGTCTGCGTTCGGGAATGTTTCACCCTCGGTTACGCCCAGGTTTCCAAATCAACGGCTGGGAGACTCTGGTGATTTTGCTGCAACAGCCAAGCGGTTGCAGAAACATTTCCAGCGAAGATGCGGATGCAGAAAAAATGTTCGCAGGATCGTTGCCAAGCGTCTACTAATAGTCGGCTGTTTTTCGACCAGTCGCAAGCAGGCAACGCCCCGGCCCGTTGTTGACAATCTAGCAATCATTTAATATATTTGCCGGTCGTTCTGCCAGATGCCACTAATTCAATGATTTCGGCATTGCGCGACTGGCATCACGAACTTCAACATTGGCGGAATGCTATGAAAGACCCAAGACTAGCACGGTTGGCGGAGGTTCTCACGCGTCACTCCACCCGTCTCCAGAAAGGGGAACGGGTTTTGATCGAAGCCTATGATGTTCCGGAGATATTCGTCACCGAACTGATTGCCGCGGCAGTGCAATGCGGCGCCCTGCCGATTGTCGAGACCAAGCACAATCAGGTGTTGCGCCAGATGTACCGCAAGTATGGCGAGGATGCCTTCAAGCTGCTGGGCGACATCGAAAAATACCGCATGGCCAAGATGGACGCCTACATCGGCGTGCGCGGCAGCCACAACATTTGCGAAATGTCGGACGTGCCGGCGCTCAACATGCGGCATTTGCAGCGCCACATCTTTCAGCCGGTGCACCATGACATTCGCCTGAAGACCAAATGGGTGGTGTTGCGCTATCCCAATTCCGCCATGGCTCAGCAGGCGGGCATGAGCAGCGAGGCCTTCGAGGATTTCTACTTCGACGTGTGCACGATGGACTACGGCCGCATGTCGCACGCCATGCAGGCGCTCAAGGAATTCATGGAGCGCACCGACCGCGTGCGTCTCGTCGGGCCGGGCACCGATTTGGAATTCAGCATCAAGGGCATTCCCGCCGTGCCGTGCGGCGGTGAGTTCAACATCCCCGACGGCGAGTGTTTTACGGCGCCGGTGCGCGATTCGGTCAACGGCCGCATTCACTTCAACACGCCGACGATCCATCAAGGCGTGGCCTTCTCCGACATCGAGTTCACCTTCGAGAACGGCAGGATTGTCAAAGCCACGGCCGACAAAACCGCCCGCCTCAATGAGATTCTCGACACCGACGAGGGCGCGCGTTACATCGGCGAATTTTCCTTCGGCTTCAACCCCTACATCACCAAGCCGATGCTTGACATTCTCTTCGATGAGAAGATCGCCGGCTCGTTCCATTTCACTCCCGGCAACGCCTACGAGCACGCCGACAACGGCAATCGCAGCCAGGTGCACTGGGACCTGGTGATGATTCAAACGCCCGAGTACGGCGGCGGCCAGATCTACTGCGATGATGTGCTCGTGCGCCGCGACGGCAAATTCGTGATTCCGGAGCTGCTGGCGCTCAATCCCGAAAACCTGATCGGCAGCGGCAACGGCAGAGCCGTCCGGCCGCGTGTCACCGAAGAAGAACCGCTGGAGGAAGTGTACGCCTGACGCGTGCCCTGCTCTGGGAGATGATGGTCGCTCCGACTCCTACTCTTACTCCTACTCTTACTCCTACTCCTACTCGCTTTTGATCGTCGAGATTCGAGTAAGAGTAGGAGTAAGAGTAGGAGTAAGAGTAAGAGTAAGAGTAAGAGTAAGAGTAAGAGTAAGAGTAAGAGTAAGAGTAAGAGTAAGAGTAAGAGTAGGAGTAAGAGTAGGAGTAGCGGGAGCAGAAGTACCATCTTTTGTAAGGGAACGACGGAGAGATGAGAATTTCCATCGAATACTGCGTGCAGTGAAACTACTGGCCGCAAGCCTCCAGTTTGGAGCGCGAGATTAGATCGCATTTCCCTCAGGCTGCCGTCGAGTTGATCGAAGGCAGCCACGGCATTTTTGACGTGAAGCAGGACGGCCGTTTGCTCTATTCGAAGCATGACACCGGCCGTTTTCCCCAAAGCCGTGAAATCCTCATGAAGCTGAAGTGAACCGCGTCCCGCTTTTGGTTCCCTGCCGGAACTGTGGCGGGACACTTTCTTTCAAGCCATGCCGCTCTCATTCCTGTTGACCGCACTCATCGCCCTGTGCGCGTGGCCGTGCGCAATCGCCGCCGGCCCCGGCGCTGCCCTGACGCCCATGCCCAGCCCCCTTCACGCCGACACTCGCGCCGAGCTGGACCGTTATTTCCAACAGCTCACCGACAGCCTGCAGGCAGAAATCTGCGTGGCCCTGCGCGATTTGGAAACCGGCCGCGAGTACTTTTTCAACGAAAAGACCATGCTGCATGCCGCGAGCACGATGAAGGTCGCGGTGATGATCGAAGTCTTCCGCCAGGCGGAGTCGGGAAAATTCCAACTCAGCGATTCGCTTGCCGTGCGCAATCAGTTCACCAGCATCGTCGATGGCTCGCCCTACCGCCTGGACTTGGGAGAGGACAGCGATGATTCCCTCTACGTCGCGCTCGGCGGCAAAATGGCCATCCGCGAGCTTGTCCGCCAGATGATCACGGTGAGCAGCAATCTCGCCACCAACCTGCTGATCGAACTGGTGCGGGCCGACAGCGTCATGCAAACGCTGCATCGCCTCGGCATTCATGAGCTGCACGTGCTGCGCGGCGTGGAAGATCTCAAAGCCTACGAGCGGGGTATGAACAATCGCACCAATGCCCTCGCGCTCATGCTCTGCCTGCAGGCCATTGCCGAAGGCCGCGCCGCCAGTCCCGCCGGTTGTGAGGCGATGATTGCGATTCTGCAGGAGCAAAAATTCAGACAAAACATTCCCGCGGGTGTGCCGCCGGGTTTTTGGGTGGCCAACAAAACCGGCTCGATTACCGCCATCGATCATGATTGCGCCATCATCGGGCAGGCCCAGCGCAAACCGGTGGTGCTGGCCGTGCTCACGCACAAAATCGCCACGCACCAACAAGCCTACGAAACCATTGCCCATGTCACCCGGCACCTGTTCGAGACGCTCGTGCTGCCCGCTGTGCCGGAACGCCTGCCGGTGCATTGAGCGCACCGCATGCTCTCATTCTGATCGTGCAAGGTCCCTCATGAAAACCCACGCGCTTCTCCCGCTGCTGGCTGCGCTGGTGTCGGCTCTGCTGCCCGGCTACAGCACCGCGCAGATGCTGCAGATTCACAAATACGGCACGGCGCAGGGCCTGCCGCAAAGCGAAATCATCGAGATCTATCAGGATCGGCAGGGGTACATTTGGTTTGGCACGTATGAAAACGGCGTGGCGCGCTACGACGGCAGCCGCATGAAACATTTCTCAGTCGAGGCCGGGCTGGCGCATGCCTCGGTGCGCGCGATCGTGCAGGATCGATGGAATAATTTGTGGATCGGCACCGAAAATGGCCTCTCCTGTCTCACGCCCGGAGAAACCATCTTCAACTTCACCACGCGTGAGGGCCTGCCGTCCAATCAAATTTTCAGCCTGCGGGAGGATGACCAAGGCAATCTCTGGGTCGGCACCAGCAACGGACTGTGCCGGGGTGTCGTGCCCGACAAAATCGCCACGGCCCGGCAGGAGCGGCCGGCATTGACTTTCACCAAGTATCCATTCGCTGACACCAGCGCCGATACGGTGGTGCGCACGATCGTGATCGCGCCCGATCGTCAACTCTGGGCTGGCACGGGCGACGGCATCTACCTGTTGCAAGCGGGCCAACTGGTGGTGGCGCCGGAAACACAAACGCTGCAAGATGACTTCGTGCGCGAGCTGTTGTTCACGCCGGACAGCACGCTGTGGATCGGCACCAGCGGTGGCCTCTACCGGCTGCAGCAGCACCGCCTCGAATCCGTTTTCACGCCGGTGCAGCCGCGGGATGAAAATATCTATGCGCTCGCGGCGGATCACGTCGGCAATTTGTGGATCGGCACGCGTTCGGGCTTGAGCAAGTTCGATGGCCGCAGCTTCGTGCATTATGAAACCCGGCACGGCCTGCCCAACAACTTTGTGCGCACCCTGCTGGTCGATTATGAGAACAACATCTGGGTCGGCACCATCGGCGCCGGCGCCGGCAAAATATTCGGATGGAACATCCAGAACTACACGCGCGAGGTCGGGCTGCCGGTCAATGTCGTCTACAGCTTTCTGGAAGATCGCAACGGCCGGGTGTGGATCGGCACAGGCGGCGGCGGACTGGCGGTCGTGGCCCGCGATACGGTCACCGTCTTTGATGCCCGCACCGTGCTGCCGGACAACTTCGTGCACGGTCTGGCGCAATCACCCTCCGGCGACATTTGGGTGGCCACCAATGGCGGGGCAGCGCGCTGGCGCAACGGAAGCTGGCGCAAATTCACCGAACGCGAAGACGGCCTGCCCCACGGCAGTTTACGCCACGTGCTTTGTGCCCCCAACGGCGAAGTATGGTTCAGCAGCGCCGGCGGTGGCGCGATTCGTTATCACAATGAGCGCTTCGAGTCCTTCACCACAGCGCAGGGACTGCCGCACAACTCGGTCACGCAGATTCACCTGGATCGCCGCGGCCGCTTGTGGATGGCAACCGATGCCGGCTTGTTCATGCGCGATGCCAACGGCCAGCCGCATGTGTTTGACCATTTCGAAAATCTGGTCGCGCCCACCATCTATTGCATTTGCGAAGATCACACTGGCGCGCTCTGGTTCGGCACGCGCTTCGGCGGCGCCTTGCACTGTGAAAACGATGGCTTCAAAGTCATCGATGCCAGCGATGGTTTGCCGAGCCGGACCATTTACTTCATTGCCGAAGACGGCCGGCAGCGCCTGTGGTTCGGCACGAATGACGGCGTTGCTTACCAGCAAAATTCCACGTATGCATATCTCAACGCTGCCGCCGGCCTCGCCGACAATGAATGCAACACCCGCGCCGCCCTGCTCGACCGGCAGGGTTGGATGTGGTTCGGCACTATCGCCGGCGCTTCGCGCGTGAACGTGCACGCCGTGCCCTTTCGCTCCGTGCCGCCGCGCGTGGACATTCTTGCGTTGGAATGGCAGGGCAGACTGTTTCACCGCTTCGATGCCGTGGCCATGACTTCCAGCGATGCGAACGTGTTGAATTTCAGGCTGGGCACACTCTCTTTTCTCAACGAAAACGCCAATCGCAATTTCGTGATGCTGCAGGGTTTCGACAGCGACTGGAAGGACCTGGGCGCCGAACGCGAAATTCGCTACACCAACCTGGCGCCGAAACAATACCAGCTCCTGGTGCGCGGCCAAAACGCTTTGGGCCTGTCCTCCGCCGATACCGCCCGCTTCGCTTTTGCGGTGAAACCGGAATTCTATGAGACCACCGCCTTCTTCGCCGGCTGTGCCGTGTTGTTCGCGGGATTGATCTATGGCGGCTTCCGTTTCCGCGTGCATCAGGTGCGCGCGCGCGAACGCGAGCTGGAACAGGCGGTGGCCGAGAAAACCACCCGCTTGCAGGAGACGCACTCGTTTCTCGCCACCGTCAAGGAATCGCTGCCCATCGGCCTGCTGGTGTTGGATGCCCGCGGCCTGATCGTCGAAGTCAATCGTGCCGCGCAGGAATTGTTCGGCTTTTCCGCCGAGGAGATGCGCGGCCGCGAGCTGCACGCCCTGCTTTCCAGTCCGCTGCTCAAGCGTGACGCGGTGTGGGAAGCGCTCGCGGGCCAGAAGGCCGAAATCGATCTCATGGGCTTGCACCAAAGCGGCAAGCGCTTCGTTTGCCAGGTGCATTCCGACCATGTCAATGACAGCGCGGGCCGCCTGCATTTCCTCATCCTCACCTGCGAAAACATCGATGAGCGCAAAGAGCTGGAGGCCAAGCTCATCGAGAATGAAAAGCAGCTCGCCATGATCGACTTGATGGCCGGCATGGGCGACGTGTTGAACAACAAACTCGCCGGCATCCAGGGCTACATCGACGTGTTGAAAACCGAGCTGGCCCAGCTTGCCAATGCCGAATCTGCGCGCGCCATCGCCTGGGTGCAGGGCGCGATTCACGACATGAGCAAAGTCATCCGCCAGTTGATCGATTGCAGCGCCTATCTCGTCAAGCAGCCGGTGATCACCACGGATTTGCGCCAGGAGTTGCGCGGCCTGGAGCAGCGCTGGAGCGACAAGATCACCTTCCGCCTGGCGGCCATGCCGCAGCCGCTGCCGGTGGCGGTGATTTCCAAATTTCGCAACGCGCTCGACGAAGCCGTGTTGAACTCCATTGAAGCGGAAGCCACGCAAATCACCATTGCCGTCGAGACGCTGCCCTCGGTTGCCAGAGTCCGGATGCTGATGACCGACAATGGCCGCGGCATTCCGCTGGAGGACGTTACCAAGGTGTTTCTGCCGTTCTTCAAGACCAAGGGCGCGCCGCATTCCGGTTTGGGTTTGTGGAAGCTGTATCAGGTGATCAAGCAATGTGGCGGCGCCGCGGAAGTGGTGGCCCTGCCCCATGGCGGCACGCAGTTGCGTCTCACGCTGCCGCTGCAGAGTTCGGAGAACGACGAGGCCATGGTGGCGGCCCACCGGATGAGGATGACGGAACCGAGGTGAGGGGGAAGTAACCGCTGTGGGAAGTCTTCATCGAATACGGCAACACCGCCCCTGTGCCGGGGCGGTTGCTTGACGGCAGAGCCGCAGCGCGAGTGGCGAGAGCCGGGCCGTCATACTCGGCCGGCTTGGCGTCTCTGCCTGCGAAGACATGACGAAGCTCAAATCCTGCCCATCACACATTTCCTGCCCAAGCGGCTTACACCGCGGGCTAAACGATGATGGTAAATGCCGTCCCCTTCCCCGCCGCGCTTTCCACCGCGATCGTTCCGCCATGTTCTTCGACGATTCTCTTGACCATCGTCAATCCCAAGCCGGCGCCGCCGCGTTTGGTGCTGAAATTCGGCTCGAAGATTTTCTCCAGCATTTCCGGAGAAAGTCCGGGACCTTGATCTGCAATGGTCAAGCGGACTTTGTCGTCTGCGCGCCGCGTGCTGATCGTAATCGTGCCGGTGGGCGCGAGGCTCGCTTCCAGCGCATTCTTGATCAGATTGTTCAACAAGCGCTTGATTTGCTCGCGGTCGAACGGCCGCGGCGGAATATCCGGCGCCAGATCGGTTTTGATCTGAATCTCGCCGCCCGCGCCTTGAAACAATCGCGCCGTCAGTTGAACCACTTCATTCAAATTGCCCGGCTGCAATTCCGCTTTGGGCAAACGCGCAAACTCGGAAAACGCCTCGGCGAGATGGCGCAAACTGGCCAATTCTTCTTCAATGCTCTGAAACGATTCCTGCACCGCGGTTTGCGAGACAACCGCTTCATCCAAACGCTGGCGCACGCGATAGAGTCCGAGCTGAATCGGCGTGAGCGGGTTTTTGATCTCATGCGCCACCTGGCGCGCCACTTCCCGCCAGGCGGCGAGACGCTCGGTGATTACCAGCTTCTCCCGGCTGGTGCGCAGTTCGTTGATCATGTGGTTGAAGGAATCGACAAGCTGGCGGATTTCATCTTTCGCCGTAGCTTCGGCTTGCACCTGCAAATTGCCGCTGGCCACCTGTAAACTGGCATGCGTGAGCTGTTCCAGCGGCCGGCTCAACCGCTGCGACAGCACGCGCGCGGCCAGCACGGAGAGCAGGCACAACACCAGAATCATCGCGGCGGCCCCTCCCCATATCAACTCACCCTGCAACGCGCGCTCTTTGATCATCGCAAGGGAATTGTACACGCGCAAGGCTTGGGTCAACCGTTCCTTGGTCAGCGTGATCTCCGGGGCCACGGCAAAACCCACCAATGCCATCTCCCCTGCACTCGCCGGCAGCCACACGCGGCAATGCGTCGGCCGCGCGCCTGCCTGCGCCAGCAATTCGCTGTCGCGCTGGCCCCAGCTTTCGCTGATCCGTTCGGGCGTGAAGGTCATGGCCAGCGCGCGCGCCGCTTCATCGCGGGCCACGGCCTGGCTGAGTTGCAGCTCGTCGCCGGTTTTGCGCCAGGTGAGATAATAGTCGAATTGCCAGCGGCCCAGCATTTCGGCGGTGGCAGGCTCCTGCTGCGCCGCGGCCACGAGCCGGGCGGCGCGCTCTTCAGACTGCTGCTTCATGGCCTGCATCGCGGCGAGCATGGTCGCTTCGACTTCGGGAACCAGCAGCATGTCGATGGTGCTGGTGGCGAGCGAGCTGACGGCAAACAACAGCGGCACGCTGGGCACCATCGCGAACAGCAGAAAAAGGGTGGTCAAGCGCACTTGAAAGTGTGAGCGCCGGGCGGGATGCCACCACAGGTAAGCGAGATAACACGTGAGGAGAAAAAGAATGACTGCCAGCCAGAGGAGGAAGATTGTCATGCTGGATACTTGATACTTGATACAGGATGCTGGTCGCTTGTTCCTGAACCTAGCGCTCCGTTCACGGGCTGTCTCCCAGCTACCAGTTGTCAGGCAGTATTTGCCGTCACGAGCTATCACCTACCACCTGCCACCCACGCCCCACCACCTACCCCAGGTGTTTTCGCTTCAACAGGTACGCCATCAAGCCCTGATCGAAGGTGGTGGCGGTGTCGAGCAGCGTGTAGTCGATGCGGTTCTCGCGGCATTGGCGCTTGAACCAGGCGAGGTACTCGTCGATTTCCTTTTGCACCGCGGCGCGGATGTGCAGCGGCTGGGTCGGCAGGCGCACACCGGATTCCACGTCTTCGAAGATGGCGTCGTCGCGAAAGTCGAAGCGATAGTCCCGCCGGTCGAGCACCTGAAACGCCAGCACTTCGTGATGGCGATGGCGAAAATGCTTGAGGCCGGTGAGAATCTGTTTCGGTTCGTTGTCGAGATCGCGCGGCAGGAAATCCGAGAGCAAAATCACCAGGCCGCGGCGCTTGATTTGTTCGGCGACTTGATGCAGCGAACTGGCCCAATCGGCGTGGCCGCCCGGCTGGGCATTTTCCAGCGTGCTCAGCAGCCGGGTGAGGTAGCTCATCACCGAGCGCGGCGGCAGGTGCTGCGTGATTTTCTGATTGAACAACGTCAGGCCCACGGCATCACGCTGGTGAATCATGAGATAGCTCAGGGCGGCGGCGAGAAAGCTGGCGTATTGAAACTTGCTCACGCCGCCGCTGGGCGCGAGTCCCATCGACGCCGACTGATCCACCACCACGTAGCTCTTGAGGTTGGTCTCCTCTTCGAATTGCTTGACGTAGAAGCGGTCGGTTTTGCCGTAGACTTTCCAGTCGAGATGGCGGATTTCATCGCCTGGCATGTATTGCCGGTGTTCGGCAAATTCGACGCTGAAGCCGTGGTAGGGGCTGCGGTGCAGGCCGGTGATGAAGCCCTCCACCACCAAACGCGCGCGCAGGTGCATGTTCTTCAGCCGCGAGATGGTGGTGGCTTTGAGATATTTTTTGTAGAGCGGTTCGGTCGGCATGGTTGCGATGCAGGTTGCAGTGGCGCGGGCCAATGCCCGCCGGCGCGATCACCGGCAGGCGCGGTGGGCAATCAACGGCCGTTCTTGATCAGGTCGTTGATGATCTGTACGGTGGTGACGCCCTCGGCTTCCGCGGAGAAATTGGTGACCAGGCGATGGCGCAACACCGGCCGCGCCACCGCGCGAATGTCATCGATATCCGGCGTCGGGCGGCCGTCGAGAATCGCGCGCGTTTTCGCGCCCAGCACGAGATATTGCGAGGCGCGCGGGCCGGCGCCCCAACTGATCCAGTCCTGAATGAATTTCGGCGCGCCGTTTTGATGCGGCCGCGTTTGCCGCGCCAGATTGACGGCATAATCCACGACATTGTCGGCCACCGGCACTTCGCGCACCAGCCGTTGCAGCGCCAGGATCTTTTCCGCCTCCAGGATTGCATGCAGATCGGCGACGCGGCCGCCGGTGGTGGTCTTCACGATCAGCTTTTCTTCTGCGTGG
This sequence comes from bacterium, assembly GCA_023150945.1. NCBI lineage: Bacteria > bacterium. The sequence goes on from JAKLJX010000001.1 coordinate 446,148, forward strand.
CTGGGATAATCCACCCACAGGTTGAACATGAAGCGATCGAGTTGCGCCTCGGGCAGCGGATAGGTACCTTCCTGCTCGATCGGGTTCTGCGTCGCCAAAACGAAAAACGGCTCCGGCAATTTGTGCGTCTGGCCGGCGGCGGAGACTTCATGCTCCTGCATCGCCTGCAGCAGCGCTGCCTGGGTTTTGGGCGGCGTGCGGTTGATCTCGTCGGCGAGCACAATGTTCGCAAACACCGGCCCGTGCACGAAACGGAACGCCTTGCGGCCGGTGCTGACGTCCTCTTCGATGATTTCCGTGCCGGTGATGTCGGAGGGCATCAAGTCCGGGGTGAATTGAATCCGGTTGAATTTGAGCTTGAGCACGCGCGCCAGCGTGCTGATGAGAAGGGTCTTGGCGAGGCCGGGCACGCCGACGAGCAAACAATGGCCGTTGGCCAGCAGCGAAATCAACAACTGCTCGATCACTTCCTGCTGGCCGACGATGACCTTGCTGACTTCGGCGACGATGGCCTGGTGGGCATGTTTGACTTCTTCGATGACCGCGAGATCCTGCGAACTTCTGCTCATGTCGGGTAAAGCTCCTCGTATTGAAAAACGGTGATCGCGAAATTTGTGCGCCGCAGCGGAGGCCGCAGACTCCGCCGCCGGAACAGGCGCTATGATAACCAATCACCTCCCGAAATGCAACCGTTTAATTCCCGCTTGCCGGCGCGCGCAGTGGCTCATAAATATTGTTACCGAAGGTTTTTTGAAACGGGCGCGCCCGCGGCCACAAAGACGCGCTTGCTTCTTGCCGGCGATTTTCCTATCATCGCACGTTTTTGACGGGCCCGCCCGCCGGCCTACTCGGCAGACGCGAGCAAAATCAACCCGCACGGCTTCGCCCGGCGCGCCCGGAATCCGCAACATGAGGACAGCATGCTATTCGACAACATCCTGCAGGTCGTGGGCAAAACGCCCATGGTGAAACTGCATCGCATTGGCTCGCAGTTGGCGTGCCGGCTCTATGCCAAGTGTGAGTTTCTCAATCCCGGCGGCTCACTCAAAGATCGCATCGGCCGCAGCATGGTGGAAGCGGCAGAGGCGGAAGGCCGGATCAAAGCGGGCGACACGCTGATCGAGCCGACCAGCGGCAACACCGGCATCGGCATTGCGCTGGCCGGCGCGGTGCGCGGCTACCGCGTCATCATCACCATGCCCGAAAAAATGAGCCGCGAAAAACAAGTCGTGCTCGAGGCCCTGGGCGCCGAGATCATTCGCACGCCCACCGAGGCCGCCTTCGATTCTCCGGAGAGCCACCTCAGCGTGGCGCGGCGGCTGCAATCCGAATTGCCCAACGCTCACATTCTCGACCAATACGCCAACCCCAACAACCCGCGCGTGCATTATCAAGAAACCGCCCAGGAAATCCTGGATGACCTGGACGGCCAAGTCGACATGGTGGTGATGGGCGCCGGCACCGGCGGCTCGATCACCGGCGTGGCCAAACGCATCAAGGAAGTCTGCCCCAAGTGCCTCATCGTCGGCGCCGACCCGGTGGGTTCCATTCTCGGCGGCGGCAGCGAGGTCGGCACTTACAAAGTCGAAGGCATCGGCTATGATTTCGTGCCGGCGGTGTTGGAGCGCGAGCTGGTTGACGAGTGGGTGAAGACCACGGATCAGCATTCGTTTCTGCTGGCGCGGCGCTTGATTCGGGAAGAAGGCCTGCTGGTGGGCGGCTCGAGCGGCGCGGTCATGTATGCGGCGCTGCAAAAGGCGCCCAAACTCAAAGCCGGCCAGAATTGCGTGGTGGTGCTGCCCGATGGCGTGCGCAACTACATGACGAAATTCGTCGACAACAAATGGATGCGCGACAACGGCTTCTTTGAATCTCCGGCGCTGACCGGCAAAGTCGGTGACCTCATGGCGCAGCATGCCCTGCGGCCCGCGTTGATTTGCGCGGAAGACGTGCAGACGCTGCGGGACGTGGTGGCGGTCATGCGCCAGCAGGGCATCTCGCAGTTGCCGGTCACCTCCGGCGGCGTGCTGGTCGGCATGATTTCCGAAAGCGATCTCATGGAATTCCTGGCTTCGGGCGCGGGCGATGCCAATGCCATCGTTTCGAAATGTATGAACCGGCAGGTGGCGGTGGTGGGCCTGCACACGCCGATTTCCACACTGCAGGAGTCGCTGCGGCAAAGCAACGCCGTGGTGGTCGTGGATCACGAGCGCAAGCCGCTGAGCATCCTCACCCGCATCGACTTGCTGGATTATCTCGCCCGCGCCGCAGGAGAGGGTTCGCCTGCCTGAGCTTGACCCTTGCCAAAGAGCAAAGACCTGAGCCACGACGGCGCGAAGTGCGCAGGCAATCTGATTCTCACCTTGCGTTCTTTGCGCCGCGCTGGTTCGACTGTTGACCGCTTGATTCTTGCTGATGAGGAACGATCAAATGAAGTCTACTCCGGCTGCCGCTCTGCTCCTGCTGTTGACCGCGGCGTTCTTGTTCGCCTGCAGCGAGCAGCCGAGCGAGCCGAACTTTGCAGAGAAGCTGGTGGTCAATGGCTTTCTCCGGCTGGGCAACGGCGTGGACAGCATCGTGGTGAGCCGAACGGTTCCCATTGAAGCGCAGTTCGACGCCGCCAATTCGCGCATTGCCGGCGCCGTGGTGCGGCTGCGCCGGCTAAATGACCGGTGGCTCACGCTGCGGGAAAATGCGGCCGCACCGGGTCACCACGCTGCAGCTCCCGGCGTGTATTTCCTGCCGCCGGAATCGTTGCGCGTGGCAGGCGGCCAGACCTATGAACTGCAGGTGACGGCACTCGGCCAAACCGTAACGGCGCAGACCACGGTGCCGCCGCAAATCAGCCTGCTCGAAGCGAATCGCGGCCTGCGCTATGGCGACCGGCCGCTGCTGGCGAGCGGCGATTCCGTCGAGTATGTTTCCGGCAAGAGCTTCGCGGACGCGCCGCTGTTCAGCCTGTTTTGGCCGCCGCTGCCGGGCGTGAGCATCTACCGGGTGATCGCGGATGCCGACAACAACGACTTCAGCAACATCATTCGCGACACCACCACCGCGGCCAACATTTTCAAGGGAGATTTGGAAAAGCGGGAGGAACCCTTTGGCTTCAACATTGCCTTCACGCCCGATTTTGACCCCATGTCCGGCCGCATCTCCTGGTTGTACTTCAACTACTACGGCTGGCACACAGTACGGCTGCTGGCAATGGACGAAGCCTACGCGCGCTACATGCAGGGCCAGCTCGATGACAACTCGCAGCGCGAAACGCCGAAGAGCAACGTCGTGGGCGGATTTGGCATCTTCGCCTCCTATTCCGAAGTCAACTTTCGCGTGTATGTCAAGAAAGGTCCGCGCTCGGAGCCGGGGGCACCATCACCATAAAACGTGGGGACGGCCTCTCACAAGTGTCATTCGGAAAGAATCCTGTGACGATTCGAACACGCTCCAATTGCATACGCAATGTCGGCGGGCCCCCTCGCAAACGTTGCTCACCAATAAGCGGATCCAGGCGAGAGCATTTGAATCGCGAAGTCGCGAAGGGCGCAGAGTCTTCTGCCTGTTTCTCCGGGCATTCTGCACGCCTCGTCGGGCGGTTGAAATCTGGTATTACCCGGCCAGCCTTGAATAGAAACCGCCGGTTGCCCCGGAGCTGAATATGCCCGATGACTTCTACCAAGACGGCTTGCGTTTTCAATGCCAGCCCAATTGCGGCGCCTGTTGCAGCCAGCCGGGCGAGGTGTATGTGAATGGCGCAGAGGCGCACCGCCTCGCCACGCACTTGCGGCTGACGGCCGCGCAGTTTCGCAAACGCTATTTGCGGCGCGTGCACGGCAGATACAGCTTGCGCGATCGCGACGCCGGCGGCTGCATCTTTTTGGGAGAAGATCTGCGCTGCACCGTGTACGACGCCCGGCCCAACCAATGCCGCACCTACCCGTTCTGGCCGCATCTCCTCGCCAGCCGGCTCGCCTGGGATTGGGAAAGTTTGAAATGCCCCGGCATCGGCAAGGGCGAGATGGTTCCCGCCAGCCGGATCAAGAAACTCCTTCAGGTTGACTTGAAGTGATCGCAATGCCGGGGGCGTAATCGCATGCGGCCAGGAAAAAGCGGAGACACTGAGTTTTTCTTTGTGGCTTCGCGCCTTGGTGGCCAAAATGGTCTTGCTCTTGCACAGCGATGCAAGGCTGCCCGCCGCGCTACAATTCCTCCGACAGCAGATAAGCCATGATCGCCAGTGCGGCCGCGCCCAATTCCAGCTCGCGCGGATTCACCTTGTCGATGGTGTCGTTGTCGGAATGATGATAATCGAAATAGCGATGGGATTCCGGAATCAAGCCGAGGCCGGGCACGCCGGTTTTCACCAGCGGTGAGATATCCGCGCCGCTGCCGCCGCGGCCGAGACGATCGGCTTTCATCGGCGCAAAGACGTCGCGCCACGACAGGATGCGCTCCGCGGTGCTGGAATCCGCATCGATCGAAAACCCGCAGGGCGCAAAACCGCCGCGATCCGATTCGAGGGCGGCAACATGCTTGATCTGTTTCGCAACGGCCTCGCGTGCGTATTCCAAACCGCCGCGCAGGCCGTTTTCTTCATTCATGAACATCACCGCGCGAATGGTGCGCTTCGGCCGGAAGCCGAGTTGTTTGAGCAGCCGCACCGCTGCGATGGCCTGCATGCAGCCGGCGCCGTCATCGTGCGCGCCCGTGCCCTTGTCCCAACTGTCGAGATGGCCGCCCAGCACGATGATTTCCTCCGGTTTCTCGGCGCCGCGCAGCTCGCCCATCACATTGGCAGAAGGGACGTCCGGCAGGGTTGCGCAGGTCAACCGCAGCCGCACGCGCACGCTGCGCTCGTGCGCCAGCAGTTGGCTGAGAAAATCAGCCGCGCGCGTGCTGAGCGCAGCCGCGGGGATTTGCGTCACGCCCGCTTCATAGTTGGTATTGCCGGTGTGCGGCACATCGTCGTTCGCGGTGGTCATCGAGCGCACCAGCGCCGCGACGCCACCGACTTTCGCGGCTTCCACCGCGCCGCTGCCGCGCTGATCCACCGCGCCGCCATAACCGGCAAACGTGTCGAGGCGAGTCGGATCCATCGGCCGGTTGAAGAAGACGATCTTGCCCGCCGCCTTTTTGCCCAGCGCGCGCAGCTCCTCGAATGATTTGACCTCGATGACTTCCGCCACCAAACCCAGCGCCGGCGTCGCGATGCTGCTGCCCAGCGCGCATACCGCCAGCGGCACGGTGCCGTGGCTCGGTGAATTGATGATCGCGGCTTCTTCGATCGGCCCGCGAATCCAGCGCGGCACCATGAGCGGCTGCAACCGCACATTTTCAAAGCCGTGCCGTTCCATCATTTGACGGGTCAACTCCACCGCGGCTGCTGCCTGCGGTGTGCCACTCAAGCGCGGCCCGAGATTGGTCAGCTCGACCAGCATTGGGTAGGCCTGGCCTTCGCGCAACGCGGCGGAGATGATTTGTTGCGTCACGGCCTGGTGCACGCTGTGCGGCCCGGTGTTTCCGCTTTGCGCGGTCAGCGAACCGGCGGCATGCAAAATCAGCAAGCCGGTGCCGCACACAATCATTCGAACGAGCATGACTGCTTCCTTTCCGGAAAGATCACGGTTCCAAAAGACTCCGTCTCTGCCAATGCCTCCTGCCACTGCGGTCACAATTCAGAATACCGGCAATTAAAGGAACTTCTCGTGAAAAGCAACTTTCTCTCCCTTCCCGTCTGGGCAGTGCGTGCAGTTTGATGCCGAATCTTTCCTGCGCGTTTTTGCAACCGCGCCCGGCGCAACGATCCCGCTGCCGCAAACCGAGGGTGTGGCAGAATCCGGCATTTGTTGAGGAAGCGCATTTGATGATCATCAAAAACAACAGGAGGGAACAGCGTTGCGCCGTGCCGGTGTCCGCCGCCGGCAGGTGGGAGGATCTGTTGGAGAATCAGCGGCCGTTAATGGCGCAGGCGAGAGATGTGGAAGTGGAAATGCCGGCCGGTTCCGGCCGCATTCTCATTCACCGCGGCTGAGGCCGGGCAATCTTGTGAGGTACTCCGCCGTGCAGTCTGCTGGACTGCCAACGAACCAAGAAGTAAGCTGGAAAAGACTTCACGGCCGCGCCAGTTTTTCGGTGAAATGCCTTACAACAGATTTCAGACAAGCTGAAGGCCGAAGCCCGCGGGCAGCGCAAGCCCGATAAGTCCACTGTTGCCTCGCACTGTGCCTCCACCGCCATCCAGTAAGGCTCTTGTGAAGATTTGGGCACTCTGCCGTGCCATTCACATCAGAAGCTCACCGCCGAGACGCGGAGAACGCGGAGAAGGACTCTTTTGATTTTGAAACTCCGCGCTCTCCGCGTCTCCGCGGTTCACACATTTGCTTTGTGGTTAAGAATCTTTCAGACTTTTATTCTGACTTTGAGCGACTTGTGGTCCATAACGGTTGTCATCGGCTTGACTTTCACAGTCGCGACCACGCCATGCCGAGCGTGAACCCGGCCAGGAATTCGGTGTAGTTCGTCACCTCGGGCGCGGTGAAGGCAGTGACCCGGCGCACCTCTGCGCGCAGCCAGTGGCTGTCGCCCAACCGGCGCTGCACGCCAACGCCGTAGTTGATCATCAACGCCGACCGCGCACTGCCGGCCGTGGCCTCCGCCGTGGAATGGATCACACCTGCACCCGCCGTGAGCGCGGCTTGCACGCGTGACGCGAGCGGCTGCAGATACCGGACGTTCGTGTGCAACAGATGGAAGGACGCCGCTTTGCTGTTTACATATTGCAGCGCCGCTTCGACCTCGACCCGCGCCAGGCTGCGATAGGAGAAGCGGCCCGCCACCGTGAATCCCCGGTCAAATACGCCCACCTGCGCAGAAACTCCGCCTTCAACAGCCGGTGCCGGCGCTGTCAGCAACGCCGGCGGCCTGGGCTTTCTCGTCTGGCCTTCGGTCTTTCCCAAAAACATCCAGCCCTTCTGGTCCGTGTGAGTTGCAAGCTGCATCCACAAGCCGCGGTTTTGCAGGATGCGTACTGTGTCACCGGCAGACAGAGTGAGCAGGCGGTGGCTGGTGATGCTGGGCATCTCGTAAAGCGGCGTCTCGAGGTCACGCATCACTGCCGGCTGCGCTTGCAACGGACTCAGGCTGCTCCATACCACCACCAGTCCGAAGCCGGCGCACAGCAGTCTACGCTTCTTCTTCTGCGCTTCTCCGCCGGCAAACCCGCGCGCCGGGTCGGGTCCCACTCGTTCCACGTCAAACATAGGCATGCACAAATGATATTCGCCGGCCGGATCGCCGGCCATGGGTGATGATCGAATGCTGCGAACGTTCAGTCCGTCAACACGGCATGTGCTTGAAATTCGTTTTGCGCGTGTTGCTTGCAGGCGGCCAGCTTGCGCAGGTTTGCCTGAAAGGCTTCGTACGCGGCGTCTCCCTGAAAACGCGTCGCGCTGGGCTGCAGTTGATATTCGGCAAAACAGGTGCGGACGATCTCCGCGAGCCAGTTTTCGAAGTTATTGATGCGTCCCGCAAGCAAGTATTCAACGAAGGCTTTCAGGTACACATCGACTTGCAGTTGTGCCGCGCTGCCGGGATTGCCGGTCACGATCAAAGCCCCGCGATAAAGCCGGCCGGCAAAGGGGCAAAAAAGCGCGTGAAAGGCGCCGGCCACTCGATCGTCTATGTCTTTCATGTTCGTTTCTTCCTGATCGAATTCTTGCGGCGCCTCTGAGCACAACCATGAGAAAGGCGTTTGCACCGCCTCGAACGCGCGCAGTGCTACGACTTTAATTGCCATTTGATGCGCGTGTAAGCGATGCGGAAACCATGCCGTTCGGCGTTGCGTTGCGAGGCACTGCCGGGTTGCGCGCACATCATCGCCAAGTCGCAGCCCTGTTCTGCGGCATAACGCAAGCGATAGTCAAGCAAGGCCAATTGTGCGCCCTGCTTGCGTGCCGCGGGAATCGTGCAGGCGCCGGCGAGCAGCGCCACCCCGCCGCTCAGGCTCAGGGCCGCAGAAGCGATAGGCGCGCCCTCCAACTCCGCCAGAAACGAAACGCTGTCTTCCCGCTGCGTGCTGATCGGCGCCAGTTCCAGCAAATATTCGGAAAGCTCCGGCAAGTGGCTCCAGCCTTTTGCCGTTACCTGCGCCCATAATTCTCCTTCATTTTCGGCGATGGCGCGCACGCGAATGCTTTTGTTGCGCGGCACTGCGGGAGCGGCTTCGCGGCTGATCGCGCGGTACATTACGCTGGTGAACTCCATGGCATGATAGCCGCGTTCATTCAGCAAAGCCACCAGTTCGAGGCCGGCGAGCGGGCTGACTTCATGGAATACCGGCGCCCCGCGTTCTTTGAAGAAGTTTTCAATCTTTTCCAATTCGGCAGGCGTGATGGGATCGAACAGGCCGAGGCCAAACGTCTGCGTGATGGGCGACGAAACGCCGTCGAACATCGCGTAGGCCCCCGCCACGTCGATCCACTGCGCGCCGCTTTCGGGGTAAAGCCTGGCTCGCGCTTCGACGAACTTCGCGCTGGCGTGCGCCTCGGCTCTTTCCAGGCGCCGCGACAATTCCAGATCGGAGAAGAATTGCGGTTCTGGTTTTGGGTTGATCATTTTTTGCTTAACGAACGACAGAAACTGGTTGAATCGGTAGATTAGTCACCGAAGAGTAAACTCGTTGCCAAAAAGCAAAGAATTGTTCGGCGGCTGCTTTCTCGACCCGTATTGATGCGGATCTTGTATCAATTCTGTAAATCTCCGGCCTTTTCCACTGTGGGCGAAAGAATTCACCCAGAGACGCAAAGATCTCCCATTCCTCTCTTGCCGGCAATCATGAGAGGCAAGGCTCGAATCTTTTCTTTGCGTGGCTTTGCGTCTTTGTGATCGCTTTTGCCTTTTTGGGTTCGGGCTGGGATTTGTTTTAGAGCATCGCTGCCAAGTCTTTTCTGACGGAGCCAGCCGGAGTGCAGAGGCATGACGCAGCGAAGTTGCGTCATGCCCTCAGCTCTTTGGGGTTATTCCCCTCTTGCCACCGGCGCGCCGACGAGATTGCCCCACTCGGTCCACGAGCCATCATAGTTCTTCACCTTCTCAAAACCAAGCAAATACTTCAACACGAACCACGTGTGGCTCGAGCGCTCGCCGATGCGGCAGTAGGTGATCACTTCTCTATCCGGCGTGACGCCTTGACTGGCGTAGAGCGCCTTTAACTCATCATGGCTCTTGAACGTGCCGTCTTCGTTGCACGCTTTTCCCCAGGGAATACTCTTCGCGCCGGGAATGTGGCCACCGCGCTGGCAGGTTTCCGGCAAACCGGGAGGGGAAAGAATCTTGCCGGTGAATTCATCAAGCGAGCGCACGTCGACCATCGCCACGCCGTTTTTCATGGCCTCTTGCACCTGCGGCAAAAATGCGCGCAACGCCTGCTCCGGCGCGCCGGCCTTGTAGCTCGCGGCTTTGGGCGCCGGCTTGTCTTTGCTCAGCTCACGGCCTTCCGCGACCCATTTCTTGCGGCCGCCATCCATGATGCGAACATCCGGGTGGCCGTAGATTTTCATCTGCCAGAACGCCCAGGCAGCGAACCAGTTGTTGTTGTCGCCGTAGAGCACCACCGTGGTGTCGTTGGAGATGCCGCTGTCGCGCATCAGTTTTTCCATTTCGCTTTTTGGAATGATGTCGCGCTGCACGGTATCGCAGAGCTGCGTCTGCCAGTTCCAGCCGATGGCGCCGGGCACGTGGCCCTCGTCATACGCTTTGGTATCGACGTCAACTTCGGCGATGACGACTTTCGGGTCAGACTTGTGCTGCGCCACCCAAGCGGTGGAAACCAGCACATCGGGATTGGCATAATTCGACATGGTCAAATCTCCTTGAATTTGGAATTGATTTTGTTTCTGCTTCTGCTTCTGCTTCTGCCTTGTTTCTGATACAAAACTGACGGCGCGAGCCAGAGCACCAACTTGCAAGTGCGCTTTGTAGAGGCTCTTGACAAAGGTTATTTAGCAAAACTCATTGAGCTACATGCCCTTGAATTGTTCGAAGCTCTGGCCGCTGGCAAGAAACACAAGCGACGCAATGAAGAGCGCCAGCATTGCGGCGGCGGCCGCGGATACAATCGCCCATCCCACGATTCGTCTGGAATGGAACAGGTAAGCGATATTCAAGGCCGCCGGCCCGGCCAGCGGCAGGTTATGGAATCCGAGCGCAAGCAAGCTGATTCCCAGCCAGACGTTGAGCGCCACGAGCTTTTTCCGCTCTCGTTGTTCGAAACTGACAATTCGCCATGTTTCGAACGTCAGCCACCAGGCTGGAATGGCGAGCGTCAGGCCGAGGGCATAGAGAAGTCCTAACGAGCCTTCGAGAGTTCCTTGGAAAAATTTGAACGTCACAGCCAAAAGATGTCCAAAAGACATGATGCCGATCATGCCTCCAAAGAAGAGATTCATCGCTGCGATGATCTTGGCCCGAGTAGACAAACTCTGCCGTCGCTGTCGCACGGCCAGCACTAAAACTGCGATGAGAGAGAGCAGCATGGCGGCGGAGAGCCACTTGCTCTCGTCCAGCACCAGCACTACGATTTTCTCAACCATTTCACAACTCTCCGAATACTGACAATGGCTCAAATTGACATTCCGGCTTCACATCGAGAAACACGAGAAAGTCGGTTGCTGCCGGCTCGGCGCCGAGCTGCCGCAGCATAGCCATCACCTGGCCGCGATGATAGGTGGAATGATTGACGAGATGCTGCATCATGCGCTGCAGCGGATAGCGCCAGGTTTCGCCCAGCGTGTTTTCGTAGGCAATCACTTTCTTCAGCGAGACTTCCGTCACGCCGCGCACGAATGCCATTTGTTCCTGCTCGACTTCGGCCCACTTGGCACGCACGCACGCGAGCGTGGGAAAATCTGCGGGACTGAACATGGCTCTGGGCGATTCTTTCTGCCAACGCTTCAACCAAATCCATTCGCCCGACAAAATATGAACAAGCGTGCCGTGCACCGAACCATGGCTGCTGGCGAGATCGCGGTTGCACTGCTCGACCGTGAGGCTTGACGCGGCCGCGAGAAGGCGCGCATTCGCCCAGCGGTTGTAATCATATAGAAGTTGTATGTCTCTTTTGTTCATAATGAAATTTACTCCTCCAACAAAATTGCAACGCCGAAATAGGAGGAAGCTTCATGCCGACAAGTGGGACAATCCCCGGGCAGCAAGCAAAAGCTGCTTGCGGATGACTATTCCTCTGTTCACCTGAAACCTGTTGCTTGCAAACCGTAAAATGCTTTCGTTTTGCCGTTTTCGCAGGCGGTGAAAAGATACGCAAATCCCACGGCGAGTGCCTGACACTGACGTTGCAAACATGGGTAATCAGGTTGCATTGGCGGGTAACGGATAGGCTTTGGGCGTGCGCGGCGCACCGAACCTGACTCATTGTTGATCTCACTGCTACCGCATATGTTTCAAGTATTGCCTTCTTTACCTCACGGGACAGCGGCCCGAATCATGTGGTTCAGGACTATTGTGATTGGCTTGGCAGCCGGCCTCGTTCTGTCGTGGCCAAGTAAACTTCTCGCGCAATGGGACAACCTCAAATTCGAGCGTATTTCCCTCGAACAGGGGCTTTCCCAAAACACCATTTATTGCCTTCTGCAGGATCGCAAAGGCTTCATGTGGTTTGGCACGCAGGACGGGCTGAACAAATTCGACGGCTATGATTTCAAGGTGTACAAACATGATCCGCAGAATCCCAATAGCTTGAGCAACAACGTCGTCCGGGCAATCCATGAATCCCGCGACGGAACACTTTGGATCGGCACCAACGGCGGCGGGCTTAACAAACTTGTCCTGGAGGGAACGAATCGCGCGGAAGAAACCTTCACGCTGTTCAAGCATGATCCGCAAAACCCCAACAGCTTGAGCGACAATTATGTCTTGGCGATTCATGAAGATTCCCGCGACCACGGCGGCGTGCTTTGGATCGGCACTCGATATGGAGGGCTAAACAAGCTCGAAGTGAAAACGGGAAGAGTTACACGTTACCAAAACGATCCCGGCAATGCCAACAGCCTGAGTGACAACTACATCATCTCGATCTCTGAAGATCAGGCCGGTACGCTTTGGATCGGCACATATGGCGGCGGCTTGAATAAATTTGATCGGGAAAAAGAAATTTGGGATCGCTATCAATTCGCCTCCATGAGTCCCGCTGATTTGGGCCACAATCAGATCAGAACGATTTATGAAGACCGCGCGGGCACCCTTTGGATCGGTACCGGCGGCGGACTCGACAAGCTTGTCCTGGAAGGATCGAGCCGGCAGAACGGTGCCATCACGCATTATCACCACAATCCGAATGACCCTGCCAGTTTGAGCGCGAATGCAGTCTGGTCGATCTGCGAAGATGAATCGGGCCGGCTTTGGATCGGCACCGGCATTGGACTCAATCAATTCGATCGCGTCACGGAGAAATTCCAGCGCTATCACCACGATCCTGATGATCCCAGCAGCCTGAGTGATAATTATGTCCGCGCGATTGGCGCCGACCGCTCCGGCATGCTTTGGATCGGCACCTGGAACGGCGGCCTCAACAAGCTCGATCACCGCAGAGGGATGTTCGCGCATTACCGCACCATTCCGAATGATCCCAACAGCCTGGGCCATAACAATGTCCGCGCGATTTACGCCGGCCGCGACAGCGTGCTCTGGATCGGAACGCGCGGCGGCGGGCTTGACAAATTTGACCGGAAGAAGAAAATTTTTACGCATTACGCGGAAGACCCCAAAGGCTTGAGCCATAATTATGTCTGGTCGATTTTTGAAGATCGCGCTGGCGAGTTTTGGATTGGCACCTATGGCGACGGACTGAAGAAATTCGATCGCAAAACAGAACGCTTTACGCATTACCGGCACGATCCGGCCAACCCCCGCAGTCTGAGTCACAAGCACGTCACGCCGATCTATGAGGACCGCAGCGGTGTGCTCTGGGTTGGAACCGACGGCGGTGGACTCAACCGGTTTGATCGCGCTGAAGAAACGTTCAAACATTATAAACATGATGCCAACGATTCCACCAGCTTGAGCCACGACGGCATCTGGTCGATCTTGCAAGACCACGCTGGCACATTATGGATCGGAACAGCCGGTGGTGGACTCAATGAGTTCGATGCAAAAAGCGAAACATTCAAACATTACAAAAATGATCCGCATGACTCGCAGAGCCTGAGCAATAATCACGTTTTCTGCATTCACGAAGATTCCCGCAACGCGGGGATACTTTGGCTCGGCACCTGGGGCGGCGGGCTGAACAAATTCCATACGGCCACCGGGAAATTTGTCAATTACACTGAAAAAGACGGGCTGCCCAATGACGTGATTTATGGAATTTTGGAAGATGATCACGGCAATCTTTGGCTCAGCACCAATAAAGGTATTGCGCGATTCAACCTCCAAACCGAAACGTTCAAGAACTACAACATCCATGATGGGCTGCAAAGCTATGAATTCAACGGCGGCGCTTATCACAAAAGTAAAAGCGGCGAAATGTTCTTTGGCGGCATCAACGGCTGCAATGCCTTCTATCCCGGTGAGATCAAAGACAACGCCTACATTCCTCCCATCGTGATTGCGGCGGTCAAGAAATTCGATCAAATCGCCAAGCGCGATATTGCGGCGGCGGATGAAATCGCGCTTTCCTACAAGGACAAGTATCTGACCTTCGAATTCGTCGCGCTCGATTACACCAATCCCGAGAAAAACCGGTATGCTTACATGATGGAAGGTTTTGACAAAACCTGGATCGACGCCGGCAACAGGCGCTTCGTGAGTTACACCAATCTCGATCCGGGAAAATATGTGTTCAAAGTCAAAGGCTCGAACAATGACGGCGTTTGGAACGAAGCGGGCGTTGCGGTAAGAATTGCGATTGCCCCGCCGCCGTGGAAAACCTGGTGGGCTTATGCGCTTTACGTTTTATTCGCGGCGAGTTTGTTGTATGGCGTTCGCCGCTACGAGTTGAATCGCCTGCGCCTGAAGAACCAGTTGCAGCTCGAACACGTGGCAGCGGAAAAGCTGAAAGAGCTGGATCATCTGAAATCCAAATTTTTTGCCAATATCTCCCACGAATTTCGCACGCCGCTGACGCTGATTCTCGGGCCGCTGGAAAATGTCGCCGCCAAGATTTCCGACACGGCGATCAAAAAACAACTCGCCATGGCCTTCGAGCATGGCCGGCGCTTGCTGCGGCTGATCAACCAGATTCTCGATCTTTCCAAACTCGAGGCCGGCGGCATGGAATTGAAAGCGAGCCGCAACAATCTGATTCCCTTTTTGAAGGGAATCGTTTTTGTTTTCGAATCGCCGGCTGAAGCGCGACAGATTACGCTGGATTTTCGCTCGAGCTACACGAATCTGGCGGTTTACTATGATATCGAGAAGATGGAACAGGTTTTCTATAACCTGATCTCGAACGCCATCAAATTCATTCCTCCGGGCACGGACGGAAAAATCACTGTGACCGTGACGCAGTCGCAGATATCGCTGCTCAAAAAGCTGCCGCCCAATGTGGAATGCGTGCGCATCAGCATCAAGGACACCGGCATTGGCATTCCGGCGGATCAGCAGCCGCACATTTTCAACCGCTTTTATCGCGCCGAGAATTTGCCGCGCAACTCGCAACCGGGCACTGGCATCGGCCTGGCGCTGGCCAAGGAGATTGTGGAATTGCATTTCGGGCAAATCGACATGAACAGCGAGGAGGGCCGGGGCACGGAATTCATTGTGACGCTGCCGCTGGGCAAGGACCATTTGGCGGCAAATCAAATCGTTGAAGATGATGAGCCTGGCGAGAACAGACTATCGCGGCGCGTGCCGGAGAAGATTCTTTCCGGTGTTTTGCCGGAGAACGACCAAGCTGCCGACACCGAGAGTGAGCGTGAAAGCGAAGCGCAAGACGTCATCTTGATCGTGGAAGACAACCAAGAGGTCCGGACTTTTATTCGGCAATACCTGGAGCCGGACTACGCCGTTGCCGAGGCCATGAATGGGCGCGATGGTTTTGAAAAGGCCGCGACCGCTATTCCCGATCTCGTTATCTGCGATGTCATGATGCCCGAGCTGGACGGCTACGAGTTGTGTCATGCTCTAAAGAACGACGAAAGAACCAGTCACATTCCGATTATTCTGTTGACGGCCATGGGCGGCGAGGAAAACAAGCTGCAAGGTTTGCAAACCGGCGCCGATGATTACTTGACCAAGCCGTTCAGCTCCAAAGAGCTGCTGGCGCGGGTGGAAAATCTCATCGTGCAGCGCCGCAAGCTGCGCGAACGGTTCAGCCGCGAAATTGTGCTCAAACCGAGCGAGATAGCCATTACTTCAACAGATGAACGTTTTCTCAATCGTGTAAAAGAAGCCGTGGAAAAAAATCTCGGCGACGAGGAGTTTTCCGTCGAAGATTTGGGGCGCGAAGTGGGGATGAGTCGCGTCCAGCTTCACCGCAAGCTTAAAGCGTTGACCAATCAATCCGCGGGCGAATTCATTCTCTCCATGCGCCTGCAGCGCGCGGTTGACTTGTTGAAACAAAACGCCGGCACCGTCGCCGAAATCGCTTACATGATTGGCTTCAACACGCCCAATTATTTTGCCAAATGTTTCCGCAAGCAGTTTGGTTGCTCACCGTCGGAGTACAAGATGAATCATTCGCGGGAAACCACATAACCCGAACCAGCCCGAACGAAGGAAGGCTAAGACCCGCAAAGAACAGATTTGACTTCCGTCCTCCATTTGCAGGCAACAAACGATTGGGAATTCTCTGCGAACCTTTGCGGCTTGGCGACTTGGCGTGAGTTTTCTTGCCCAAACTCACCTGAGTTGGAGACTCTCAGAATTGTCATAAAACCCGCATAAATGCCGGCTAAAATGGCACCCGCCGCACGAGTCTTCGCTTTTTTGCAGCGAGGCAATTTTTGAAAAGCTAGATCCTGTTAATCCCGCTCATCCTGCCAAATCGCCTCGCGTGCGGCTCCTGCCCTCAGCTTGCCGGCCTCTGCTCCTGCCTGCCTGAAATGCAACAAGACTCTCATCATCAGGACACAAAGGCAAATGGAAAGAGCCTGGTGCCTTTGTGCCTTCGTGGTTCAAATGAGAAGTCCCGCCGGCCGGGCGCATTTTTTCCACAAATCCCCACTTGGAATTCGACCGCGTTTTCCCTACCTTCGCCCCGAACCGCAACCCTGGAGGGTTCATGCCCGGTCACATCTTCATCTCCCATGCCACGAAAGACGATCCCTTCGTCAAAGAGCTGCGCGTTGCGCTCGAATCCCTGAATCTGCCCGTATGGGTCGACTCCCGCAATTTGCGCGGCGGGGACAAACTCGCCGTCGAGATCAACTCTGCCATTGAAAACGCGCGCCAGGTCATCGTTGTGCTCAGTCCCAACACCGTCAACTCGCCCTGGGTGCGCAAGGAAATTTCCAAAGCCCTGGCCATTGAAAAAGCGCGTCAGGCCCAAGGCTTCCGCGTCATTCCGCTCATGTTGCCCGACATCGAGCCGGCGGCACTGACCTTGTGGTTTGATGAAGAGCCGTTGGGCATCAGAGTGCAGCTCACTGCCGGCGGCATTGCCGAAGCCCTGCCGCAGATTCTCGCGGCCCTCGGCGAAAAACTGCCGGAGGACTATCAACCCACCAAGAAGATCGACGCAGCGCCGGTGGAAGAATTGGTGCTCAAGCTCGTTGATCCCAAAATTGAATTGCATGACGGAAAACAACGCGCCACCGCCACGGCCACGCTGGTGTACGAACCGGCGGACAAAGCCAGCCGCGCGGTGGAAAGCAAACGCTACACCTTCTCCGCGCCGCTCGGACCCATCGAAGCCGAGGATCTGCGCTGGTATTTGGAAAGCTACTACCTCTGGCCCACTGGCGTGTTTCAGCAGCGCGCCGAGCGCATCGAAGCGCAACTGCCGCAGTGGGGACGGGATTTGTACCACGCCGCGTTACGCGATCCGATTGCCGCCGAGGCGCTGCAAGCCTGGAGGAAAAAAGCCGACGGCGCGCAACGCCGCTTCTCGGTGTTAGTTGACAGCGACCCGCCGGCCGGCGCGGATGATGACACTCGCAAAGCCACTTTGGCCGCGGCGAGCAATGTGCTCAGCCTGCCGTGGGAATTGCTGCACGACGGGGCCGGCTATCTGTTTCGCGGCAAGAATGCCGTGGCGGTGCGGCGCCGGCTGCCCAACCGCGCGCCGCAAGAGGTGCGCCCCACCAGCCTGCCGATTCGCATTCTACTAGTCAGTCCGCGGCCCGAAGACAAAACCACCGGCTACATCGACCATCGCGTCAGCGCCAAGCCATTGGTGGAAGCCGTGGCGGCCTTGGGCGATTTGGCCGCGCTCACCGTGCTCACTCCGCCCACGCTCGCGGCGTTGCGGCAGGAGCTGAAGCGCGCCAGCGAGGCCAACCAGCCTTATGATGTGGTGCATTTCGATGGTCACGGCGTTTATGACCGCGAGCACGGCCTGGGCGCGCTGTGCTTTGAAGATCCCCAAGACGCGGACAAGCTGCACCACCGCAGCATGCAGCTCGTGCATGCGAGTGAGCTGGCCAGCGATCTGCGCGACTACCGCATTCCCGTGGTGTTTTTGGAAGCCTGCCAAAGCGCCACGGTGGAAACCGATCCCACGGCCTCGGTGGCCGCTAAGTTGTTGGAATGCGGCGTGGCCGCGGTGGTGGCCATGAGCCACAGCGTGTTGGTGGAAACCGCGCGGCGCTTCGTGGAGGCGTTCTATGGCAAGCTCGCCGGCGGCAGCCGCGTGGCTGAGGCCATGCTCGCCGGCCAGAACGCGCTGGAAGGCGACAAGTGGCGCGGCAAGGTCATGGGCGCGGGTGACCTGAAGCTGCACGATTGGTTCGTGCCCGTGCTTTATCAAGAAGAACAAGACCCGCAGCTCGTCACCAGTTTGCCGGCCGAGGCGGTGCAGCGCCTGCAGGAACGCCGCCAGCAACTGCGCTTTGGCAATTTGCCGGAAACGCCGAGCCACAAGTTTCATGGCCGCAGCCGGCAATTGCTGGCCCTGGAGCGGCTGCTGCACACGCAAAACTACGCGGTGGTGCGCGGCACCGGCGGGGCCGGCAAAACCACGCTGGCAGCGGAATTGGGCCGCTGGCTGGTGAGCAGCAAGCGTTTTGGCCACGCCGCGTTTGTGAGTCTGGAAACCGTGAGCGACGTGCGCGCGGTGCTCGACAGCTTGGGACGCCAGCTTCTGCCTGAGGGCGCGAACTATTCGGTGGCGCAATACAGAAATTTGGACGAGGCCCTGCAGCCGGTGGAACGCGCGTTGCAGGACAGCCCGACGATCATGGTGCTGGACAATTTGGAAAGCATTTTGCCTGATGCCAACGGCATTGCACCCGCTGCTGCGGCGCCGGTGGACGAGTTGTTTGCCCTCTGCCGCAAGCTGCTCGCCAGCCACCCTGCCACACGCATCGTGTTTACCACGCGCGAGGCGCTGCCAGCACCGTTTGACCACAAGGCGCGCGAAAGCGTGCTCGGCCCGCTCGACCGCAACGAGGCCGTTGAGCTGGTGAGCAGCGTGATGAAACAAGAAGGACTCGAGCCCAAAGCCAGTGACCCGGGCAGCACCCCGCAGGAGATTATTGATTTGGTGGAGGCAGTGAATTGCCACGCCCGCGCGTTGGTGTTGCTCGGCCGGGAGGTGGCGCGCCAGGGCGTACGCAGCACCACCGCCAATTTGCAGCGGCTGATGGCGGAGCTGGAACAAAAACACCCGGGCCAGCGCGAGAATTCTTTGTATGCCAGTGTTGAGCTTTCTTTGCGCCGCTTGCCGGCGGACATGCGCGAGCAGATTAAACCACTGGGTCTGTTTCATGGTGGGGCGAATACTTTCACGATCATGCAAACGCTTGAAGTTGATCAGCAAAGCGCAAAGCGCATAGCGCATGGCCTTGTTGACGTTGGCCTCGGCCAGATGATGAACTACGGCCACCTGCGGCTTGACCCGGCCTTGGCGCCCTACTTGCTTGGGCAAATGAATGAGGCGGAACAAGCCCAAGCCCGCCAGCGCTGGGCAACAGGCATGCGGCAGTTGTTGGGTTATTTGTATAAAGAAAGATTTAAGAACACCGAACTATCGGCGACGCTCACACTGCTGGAATTGCCCAACCTGCTGGCCCTGCTCGATTGGGCTGCGGAGAATTTGACGCCGGAAGAAGTGGTCGACATAACCAGCAGCTTGGAAACCCTGCTTCACCACTTCGGCCGGCCGCAGGCTCTGGCGCGGGTGGTGGCTGTGCGCGAGCAGGCGGCAAAGAAATTGGGGGACTGGAGCCATGCGCGGTTTGAAGCGGAACGCGCTCGCATTGAACGGCTGCTGGAAAGCGGAGACGTGCAAGCGGCTTACACGGCGGCGCAACAGCTCGTGCAGAACTGTTTGAATGCCGGCGAACAAGCTTATGCGGGCGCAGGTTATGACATCGCAGTTGCGCATTTTCTGCTCGGCCGCGTGCTCGTAACGGGTGGTGCCGCTGAAGCAGCGCTGTCGCCCTTGGCTGAGGCGCAAAAACGCTTTCAGCAACTGGCCGATGCCGGCAACACCGACGCCGCGAGGATGGCTTCTGCAGCCATTACCGAAAGCGGCGATTGTTTGAGGAATTTGGGACGGTTGGAAGAAGCGGCAGCGGCTTATGAAAAGGCTCTCGAGTTGGACAAAAAACGCGGTGATCTGAGAGATATTGCCGCTGGCAAATTCCAACTCGGCACGGTGCGGATGCTGCAAAAGAAGTATGCCGAAGCGCTGAAAATCTACGCCGAAGCGCGTGACATTTTCGAGAACCTGGGCGAGCCGGGCAGCGTGGCCACTGCCTGGCATCAAATCGGCATGGTGCATAAAGAAGCCGGACAGTACGACCGGGCTGAACAGGCCTACCGCCAGTCCCTGGCGATTAAAGTGGCGCGGAAAAACCGCGCTGGTGAAGCGGGCAGCGTGAACGAACTGGGCAATCTTTATGGTGACATGGGCCGCTTGGAAGAAGCCGTAATCTTCTACCGCCAGGCAGCGGATATTTATGCTGCCTTGCCAGACAATGCAAATGAAGGCCGAGCGCGCTACAATATTGCCAACACGCTGATCAAATTGCGGCGCTACGACGAGGCCCGTAGCGAGCTGCTGCGCGCCATTGAGTGCGACAAACCCTACGGCCATGCCGCCGAGCCGTGGAAGACGTTTATGGTTTTGCATAATTTGGAACAAGCCACGGGCAACCCACAAGCCGCAGCGAGCGCGCGGCAGCAGGCCATTGCCAAATACCTCGCCTACCGAAGGGCGGGGGGAGGCGAACACGAACGTTCCGCGCAGATTTGTGGCGCTGTCGCTCAAGCCATTGGTGCAGGCCAAGCAGTGGCAATTCAACAGGCGCTGGCGCAAATTGCCGGAGCAAGAGAAACTTCTGCTTCGGATAGACTCTTCATCTCCAAACTGCAGGCCATTCTCTCCGGCGATCGCAACCCCGCCCTTGCCTCAGATCCAAATTTGTACTATCAAGCTGCGGCAGAATTGCAACTGCTGCTGGAGAAGTTGCGGTAATCTCACCGCCGCAAAGACGCGCCAGCGCCGCGCCTCTACGCCGTTGCCATCAACTGGCTGTCATCCAGAAGGGACCTTGTGAAGCACTCGGCACCGCGCTGTCGCGGCAAGCGTAGCCCCGGCCCCTTGTGGGCCGCTGTTAGGGTCCGGCAATTCGTGCATGTGGCATTGCCCCACTCGTAGCCCCGGCCCCTTGCGGGCCGCTGTCACGGTCCGGCAATTCGTGCACGTGGCATTGCCCCACAAGGGGGCAGGGCTACGCCGCAGCAACGAATAGCGGCCTGTCATCCTGATCAGGGGCAGTGCTCAGGTCTTCACAGGGCCATTAGCCTGATAAAACGCAACTCAAAGGAAATCGCCAACAGATAGAAACCACCCAGCGGATGCAAAGCTTCAAATCAGTTGGGTTGTTTCTATCCGCTGGAGGGAATGGTTGTTTTCAGAACAAAGGAAATCGCCAACAGATGGAAACCACCCAGCGGATGAAAAGCTCCAAATCAGTTGGGTTGTTTCTATCCGCTGGAGGAAATTGTTGTTTTGGGAGCAACGATTTCACTCTAGAAAAACGACGGGATGACGTGAGCTGTCGGTTTGTGATCGTGGGGTTGTGCCTTGTGCTTCACAGGGTACCTGCTGGACGACAACCGGCTGCGGAGCGACTGCCAATGCCGCGCAGCAACGGTGTGCCACCTCTCATTCCCGCCACCGCGGCTTGCTGCCTTCATACAATTCGAATTCCAACAACCGGCATTCAAGCGCGCCGTTGAAAAACGGCAGCCGGCGCTTGGGCCGCAAGCCCACGCGCTTCGCCAATTCGAGATTGCCGGTGAAAACATAGCCGGTGTAGCCCGCGCATTTCTGCTTGAACCAATCACCAATGCCGGGATAGATCGCCTGCAGCTCCGCTTCTCGCCCCAGCCGCTCGCCGTATTCGGGATTGAGCATGATCACCCCGCCGCCGGCCGGCACCGGCGTCGCGGCAAAATCACATACTTCGAATGCAATCAAATGATCGACGCCCGCGGTCTTGGCATTCTGCCGCGCGGCGGCCACGGCTGCGGGATCGTGATCGGTCGCGATGATTTTGGCCGCGAGCGTCTTTTTCATTCCCGCTTTTGCCTGCGCCAGCAACGCCCGCCATTTTGCCTGCTCAAATCCGCGCAAGTGCATGAACCCGAAATTGCCGCGCAGCAAACCCGGCGGCCGGCCGAGACTGAGCCACGCCGCTTCGATCGCCAACGTGCCGCTGCCGCACATCGGATTGATGAAATTGCCCTCGCCCTGCCAGCCCGTGGCCAAAATCGTGGCCGCGGCCAGAGTCTCCTGCATCGGCGCCTGCAGCGGAATCTTGCGGTAGCCGCGCTTCGCCAGTGACTCGCCCGAGGTGTCAAGATAAATGCTCGCCTCCTCTGCTTTCCAATACAAAAAAACCACGGCGCCGGTGCGCTCCGGTCCGGAATCCGGCCGCCGGCCGGTCTTGCGCTTGAGACGGTCGACAATCGCATCTTTGCATTTGAGATTGGCAAAGCGCGTGTCTTTGATGGTGTCGTTGTGCACCGCCGAGGTGATGCTGAGAGGGCTGTGGCTGTCGAGGTAATTCTCCCACGGCAAGCGCACGAGGTGGCTGTACAACTCTGCGGACGTGCGGCAGCGGAAATCTTTCAGCAAGAACAGAACGCGGTGGCCGGTGCGCAGCCAGAGATTCAGGCGCTGGGTGTCGTGCTGCGTGCCGATGGTTTCGACCGCGGCTTCTTTTTCCGCCACGACCGGCAAGCCCAATGCGCGGATTTCATGCGCCAATATCGGAGGAATGGCTTTGGGACAGGTGACGAGAATGCGGCTGGTTTGCATAAGAGGGAGGGGTCACGGGTAAGCGGATTAGGTGACTGGCTTTTCGAACTTTGAATAGAATGCCAACTTTTTTCCAGCGGATAGAAACAACCCAGCGGATGAAAGCCCTTTATCAGTTGGTTGTTTCAATCCGTTGGAAAATCTCTTTGCTGCCCGCAGGTCCAAGTTTTCAGCTTGTTTGAACAACTTGTCCAGGTCATAGGGCGCGCAAAGTCAGAATAGAATTCCAAGAGATTCTTCACCACAAAGCAGACATTCGAACCGCGGCGACGCGGAGAGCGCGGAGTTATAAAATCAAGGGAATCCTTCTTCGCGTTCTTCGCGTCTTGGCGGTGAGCTTTTGAGGTGAATGACACGGGCGTGTGCCTCAATCTTCACAGGATCCTTACTGGATGACAGCGGTGGTGAATACCTCGTGCGAGACAACAGTGTACGAATCGGCCTCAGCGGGCTTTGGGTTTCAGTTTGTCTGAAACCTGGTGTTGTAGGCCATGGGGCGCGCAAAATCAGAATAAAATTCCAGAAGATTCTTCACCACAAGGCAATCATTCGAACCGCGTCGACGCGGAGTTTCAAAATCAAGAGAGTCCTTCTTCGCGTTCTTCGCGTCTTGGCGGTGAGCTATTGAGGTGAATGGCACGGGCGTGTGCCTCAATCTTCAGAGGATCGTTACTGGATGACAGTGGTGGTGGATACCTCGTGCGACGCAACAATGCCCGAATCGGGCTTATTGCTGCCCGCGGGCTTCGGATTTCAACTTGTCTGAAATCCGGCGCAGGCTCTTGGGCAAAATGATGGGGAACAAAATAATTCGATCATCGCCGTACGAATTCTCACGTCGTTGGGTGGCGCCTGGCTCAGCGTCCGCGCGGCGCTGCGCGCTCCGCCGCTTCCGGCTATTCGAACTGGCGGCGGGCCTCGGGCAGATGGGCCAGCAGCAGCTCGACGTTGGCCGGCGTGAGGTTGCCGCGCAGCCGCCAGGCGGCCCACCCGCCGTCGCAGGCAAGCTGGCCGCCGTGCGGCCACGCGCCGCCGGCATCGGTGCGCACGCCGGCGCGGCCAACCGGCCACGCCACCATCACATGCCAGATGCCGATGGTGTTGGGGGAGCCGGCGGCGTCGAGGCCGCGTGCCGGCAGCTCGTGCTCGGCGATGGCGATCTCGAGTCCGTTGACTTCACCCGTAAGCCCCGCGCCCCAGCGGGTGGCGGGCCGTCCCGCGAGCCGCACCGCCAGTGCTGCCAGCGGCGGGCGCTCGCCGGGGGCGAACGGCGAATGCAGCACGAAGCCGCGCTGCCTGGCGACGCGTTCCATGCTGCGCAGGCGCCGCCGCTCGCGCAGCAGGCCCGCTGCCAGCACGCCGACGATCACCACCACGATCCAGAACCAGTTCGGTATTGCTCACCTCGTTGATCGAATCTACTCCGCGCAAGCCGCCGGAGCAAATGACAATGTTAGCGCAGCATGCTCGCGATGAAATAGCGCGCGACCATGGCCGCGCCGGCGTGGCTGGCGTTCAGTCGCCACACTTCCAATTCAAAAAACTCAAAATCACGAAGGCAAGCAGCGCGAACAGATAGAGCGTGAGCTTGGCCGCCGGCCGCGCTTTCAGGCTGGGATTCAGCCACCAGAGCAGTAGCAGTCCCGCCAATAGCAAGAGTTGAAAAAGGCTGCGATTGGTCATGATGCGGCTCAGCGCCATTCCTCGTCAGCAAGGGTTTGCGGCTTGGGAAGCCCGAGCAAAGCCTGGGCGGTGAAATCCACCGGCTTGCCGTTGTCTTGCAGCCGCGGCGCCGTGGGTTGCGAATATTCGCCTGCCGGCCCGAAGCCCTGCACGACTTTCGCCAGCTCAGGCTCGGGGATTTCTTTGCCGACCACGCGCGGCTGCCGGGCATGGAAACTGTCGAGGTGCAGGGTTTGGGTCGGAAACGCGAATTCCACGCCCACGCGGCCGGCCAGCCGCAGAATCTCCATGAAGAAATTGTGCTTCTCGCGCAGCTCTTCGCTGATGCCGCCGACTTTGAGATAGCACACCACCAGCACGTTGAGCGAATAGGCGCCGAATTCGTTGAAATGAACTTCGTAGGCATCCTTGCGCATGAAGGGATTGGCGGCGATGATCGCGCGAATGCCTTCGACAAACGCCTGCATCTGCAGCGGCGTGGTGCTGTAGGTCAATCCCAGCAGCATGCGGATGCGGCGAAAATTGCGCAATCCCAAATTGTTGATCTGCACGTCGGCGAGCTTGGCATTGGGCATGGTCACCACCGAATCCTCCGGCGTGCGCAGCCGGGTGGAGCGGAAGCCCACTTCCTCCACCGTGCCTTCGGAGCCGTCGATGCGAATGTAATCGCCGACCTGAAACGGCTTGTCGAGAAAGATCATCACCGAGCCGAAGAAGTTGGCCAGCGTGTTTTGCGCCGCCAGGGCGATGGCCAAACCGCCGATGCCGAGGCCGGCCACGACCGAACCGATGGAGTAGCCGTAGCTCTGGATCACGGTGATGACGCCGAGCAGCAGCGCCAGAAACTTGAGCACTTTGCCGAGAATCGGGATCAACTGATCATCGAGCTTGCTGGCGGTTTTCTTGGTGACGCGGGACAGGTAAGCCGAGAACGCATCGACGAGATTGAACATCTGCCAGATGACGCCGGCCGCCGCCAGCAACTGCAGCAGCACGCTGATGAAAAGATTGGCGCGCAAGGAAAGCTGCAGATTCGAGTAGGTGAGGGAAAAGAAGCCGATCATCAACAAAAAGCTGAGCGGCCGTAGAAATCTCCGCAACTGTGCCGGCTCCCACTGCCAGGTCTCTTGCGAGATCAGCCGGCTGGCGAGGCGGTTGATGAGAAAAGCAAAGAGCCGGCGCAAAAAGAGACCGGTGATCAACAGCAGAACGAAGCCGGCAGCCTGCCAAATGGCAATGCCCAGGAAGGAATAGAAGAGCGGCTTGGGCAACATGCGCTGCACGTCTTCCAGCCACGCGGAATAGGTTTGGCGGTAGAGCCGGGGAATTTCCTGCAGGGTTGCCAGCGCGAACAGCCATTCGTCGCCGGCTTTGACGAGATAAACGTGCGGCAGCTTGTTGGGAAAGAGGGTGTATTCGGCCAGGCCGCTGCGCGGGTCGCGATGATTGGCGCTGTCGGGAATCGTCTCCAGGCGCACGAGCAGGGCGCGGCCGTCGAGCACGCGTTTGAGCTGGCGCGCCAGGGTTTGGCGCTCGGTCGCGCTGCGGGTCGAGTCCAGTGTGAAGGCTTCCGCGGCAATCGCATAATCGATGCCCGGCGGATTCTGCCATTCCAGAAAATTCTCGATGGCCTTGCGCGGGGTTGCCAGCCGTTGTTGGCGCAACGACGCCTGGCGCAGCGCATCCACCGTGCCCGGCTGCGCAGCGCCGGGCGCCGCCGCTGCCAGTACCAGCCCGCACAGCATCAGGCAGGCAAGCGTTTTCTTCATACTCTCCCTCTGCCAGTCATTCTGAGGTGTTTTGCATTTTTGGTGGGATAGAACCAATGCGCCGTCCGGCTGTCGCGTTTCGGTTTGCCACCGTCAAACGGACGATACGATCGTGCCGTGCGCGCTTCCCGGCTGCACGCCGTCCACGCGCGCCCGCACCAGGTGATTTTCCGCCAGCGACGCACCGTGGACTTCCACTTTGATATAATTGTCCGTGAAGCCGAGCCAACCGCCGGCGCCGGAGCGTTCTTCCAGCAATACT
Source organism: bacterium (assembly GCA_023150945.1). Lineage (NCBI taxonomy): Bacteria > bacterium. Next base: position 472,303 of record JAKLJX010000001.1, read on the forward strand.
CTCACCTCGCGGCCCACGAAGCGGCGGTAGAATTCCAGCTTCTTGGCCTCGGAGATTTCATGCAAGCGCTGGCTGCGTTCTTTTTTCACTGCGGCGGGAACATGGCCGGCTTGGCGTGCGGCGGCTGTGCCGGTCCGGCTGGAAAAGGTGAACACATGCGCGTAGGCCAGCGCGGAATTTTGCAGCAGCTCGCAGCTCGCGCGAAACGCGGCCTCGGTTTCGCCGGGAAAGCCGACCATGAGATCCGTGGCAATCATGGCGTGTGGCAGGCGGCGTTGCAGTGCCGCGATGAAATCCTCGAACTCGGCGCGGGTGTAGAGGCGTTTCATCGCCGCCAGCACGCCGTCATCGCCGCTTTGCACCGGAATGTGCAAATGCGGGCACAGGATTTCGGAGTCGGCCATCAGCTCCAGCAATTCGGCGGGAATAGTGGTCGGCTCGATACTGCTGATGCGCAAGCGCTCGAGGCCGGGGAGCGCCAGCAGCATCTTGACCGCGTCCAGAAAAGTCTTGCCCTCGCAAGAGTAGGTGCCGAGGTTGACGCCGGTGAGCACGAGTTCTTTGTGGCCCGCGGCAATCAGCTCCGCGGCTTCGCGGCGGAGGTCGCCGAAAGCGCGCGAGCGGGCGCGGCCGCGGGCAAAGGGAATGATGCAGAAGCTGCACATGAAATCGCAGCCGTCCTGAATTTTCAAATTGGCGCGTGTGGTGGGCGCGGGCAGGCCGGTGCCGGCGATGGTGAAGGGTTCGCGGGTCAGGCGCGGCCGCACCACCTGCGGAGCCGTGCGCTTCACCGGATCATCGAGCAAGTCCGTGAGATTGAGTTTGTCCTGCGTGCCCACGATCAAATCGATGCCGGGAATGCGTTGCAGCGCCTCGGCGCCCACTTGCGCGTAGCAGCCGACGACCGCGACGAAGGTGTCCGGGTTGCGGCGCAGCACTTGATTGACGAGCTGGCGGCATTTACGATCGGCATGCCCGGTGACGGTGCAGGAATTGATGACGCACACGTCGCTGGGCTCGTCGCCGGCGACGATCTCATAGCCTTGGGAACGAAAGCGGTTGGACAGCAGCGCGGTCTCGGCCTGATTGAGACGGCAGCCGAGAGTGTGAAAGGATGCTCTTAGTTTCGCAGGTGTCCGTGACATCTCAGCCGATTATCTTTCATTGATTCTGCACCGGCCGGCATGATCAGCCGGCAGCAATATATGACTTGCTGTGCTGATGGCGGGAGGACAAACGAGGCAAATCGTTGGCCGCGCCGCCAATCAGGCCATGACGATACTGAACGGCGGCTTCAAATTCAAGAAGTTTGTCCCATGAGCCGGCGCCTGAAGGCGCGACGACAAGCAAGAGCAAACTTGCGCTTGCACGCCATGTTTTTTTGAGCATATTTGCCGTCGCGACTCGCATTCGAGAGCCGCGGGAAATCCTGTGGGATCGGAATGGAACAAGGAGAAAGGCAAAATGGATTCTGTTGCTGTGCATCAATCCGAGTTGTTTCGCTGGGTGATCCTGCCGATGCTGATTTTCAGCGCGCGGGTGGTGGATGTTTCCATTGGCACGCTGCGTATCATGTTTCTGGCGCGCAGCCGGCGGTTGCTCGCGCCGCTGCTGGGGTTTTTCGAAGTGATGATCTGGCTGCTCGCCATCAGCCAGATTTTCAAACATCTCGACAATGTCATGTGCTACCTGGCCTATGGCGGCGGCTATGCCATGGGCAGTTTCGTGGGCATTTACATCGAGGGCAAGCTGGCGCTCGGCATGCAAGTGGTGCGCATCATCACCCGCAAGGATGCCTCCGCACTGATTGCCCATCTCAAAGCCGAAGGCTACGGCCTCACGGTGTTGAACGGCGAGGGCGTGACCGGCCCGGTGAAGGTGGTTTTCACGGTGATTCAACGCAAACGCCTGCCGGAGTTGAGCGAGATCATCCGCCAGTTCAATCCCGGCGCCTTTCTGTCCATCGAGGATGTGCGGCTGGCGGAGGAGGCGAAGTTTCCTCCCTATCCGGAGGAAAAAGCAATCTTGGATCGGGGCACGTCCGCGACGAAGGCGTGAGGCGGGTGAATTCTTCGACTCCGTCGCCCGGTGGCCGCCGGCGAAGCCGCGGTGGCGTTAGAACCAGCCTCTTTTCTTGAAGAAGAACAACATCGCGCCGCCGATGGCCGCCATCACCAGCCAGACCGCGGGATAGCCCCAGTACCAATTCAGCTCGGGCATGTTCCACGGGCTGGTCGCGGTATTGAAGTTCATGCCGTACACGCCGGCGAGAAAAGTGAGCGGAATGAAGATGGTGGAGATGATGGTGAGCACTTTGATGACTTCATTCATCTTGTGGCTCAAGCTGGAGAGGTAAAGATCCATCATGCTGGCGGCAACGTCGCGGTAGCTTTCGATGGTTTCGATCACGCGCACGGTGTGATCATAGACATCGCGCAGGAAGATGAGGGTGGCGTCTTTGATCAGCGGGGACTCGATGCGCGTCAGCTCGCTGATGACTTCGCGCAGCGGCCAGGTGGATTTGCGTAGGAAGAGCAGCTCACGCTTGAGGCTGTAGATGGCGCGCAGCGTGTCTCTGGTGGGCTGCTCGATCAACTCGTCTTCCACGGCATCAATGCGCTCGCCGAGCTTGTCGAGCGCGAGGAAGTAGTTGTCGACCACGGCGTCGAGCAGGCGATAGAGCAGGTAATCCGTGCCGCAGCGCCGCACCTGGCTGCCGGCGGTGCGAATGCGCTCCCGCAGCGGGTCGAAGACGTCTTCGAAGTTCTCCTCGAAGGAAAGGAGATAGTTTGAAGTCATCCAAATGCTCACCTGCTGGCTGGTGATGCCGCCGGCAGGCTCATCGTACTTCAGCAGTTTGAGCGCGACGAAGATGTGGTCGCCGTGTTCTTCGAGCTTGGGGCGTTGCGCGGTGTTGGCGATGTCTTCCAGGGCGAGCGGATGAATTTTGAAATGACCGCCCAGCTTTTCCAGCAGGCGAACCTCGTGCAGGCCGGTGAGGTTGATCCAACTCGTGGGGGGATTGGTGCGGCAGGGATAAACCTCCTCGAGACGCTCGACTCGCCGCTCCTGATAGCGTTCATTGTTGTAGACAAACAGCGTGACCACCGGCTGGTCGACTTTTTTCTCGCCGACATACACCAACGTGCCGGGCGAGGCGCCGGCTTTTTTTTGCGTTCTCCTGCTGCGCCGCGACATGATGGTTCTCCCTCCTCACTGCCGTAATCATTCAACTCTGCTGCATGCGCTCCCGCCAGCCGCGGCGTTTCCAATTGCTGGCCGCGGGCGAGGCGCTGTTTCCCGGCGCGGGAACGGCAACGGCCGCGCTCGTTTCTTGTTTCAGCACCGCGGCCAGCGCAGCCACCGTCGCCAAGTCGCGCTCCGCGGGGTGACCGTCGCGGTGCACGGCCAGCAGGGCCGGGGTGAATTCATTTTGCACGAAGTGGGTGTCGAATTCGCCGGCGCGAAACTTGGGGTGTTGCATCACCCACAGGCAAAAGGGAATCGTGGTTTTGACGCCGCCGATTTCATACTCCGCCAGCGCCCGGCGCATGCGATTGATGGCCTCTGCGCGCGTGGCGCCCCAGGCAACGAGCTTGGAGATCAGCGGATCATAATAGACCGAAATCTCACCGCCTTCATACACGCCGCTGTCCTCGCGGAGGCCGAAGCCGTCCGGCTTGTGCAAATGGCGCAAACGGCCGATGGCGGGAATGAAGTTGTTCTCCGGATCTTCGGCATAAATGCGGCATTCGATCGCATGGCCGTTGCGTTGCACTTCCGCCTGCGTGAGCGGCAGCTTCTGGCCGGCCGCGATTTCGATCTGCATTTTCACCAAATCCAGGCCGGTCACCATTTCGGTGACGGGATGCTCGACTTGCAAGCGGGTGTTCATCTCCAAAAAGTAGTAGCGCCGGTGCTTGTCCACGATGAACTCGATGGTGCCGGCATTAACGTAGCCGCAGCTCCGCGCTGCCGCCACCGCGGCCTCGCCCATCGCGCGCCGCATGCCGGGATCGAGCAGGGCGGAGGGCGATTCTTCGATCACCTTTTGATGCCGGCGCTGAATCGAGCATTCGCGCTCTCCCAGGTGAATGGCATTGCCATGGCGATCGGCGATGATTTGAAATTCAATGTGGCGCGGCTGCTCGACATACTTTTCCAGAAACACCCGGCCGTCGGCGAAAGCCGATTGCGCTTCGGAAGCCGCGGTGCGCAACATCTCCGGCAAATCTTCGGGCCGGTGCACCAGCCGCATGCCCTTGCCGCCGCCGCCGGCCGCGGCTTTGAGCAGCACCGGATAGCCGATTTCCGCGGCAGTCTGGCGGGCTGAGGCGAGACTTGCCACCGGCTCGAGCGTGCCGGGCACGACCGGCACGCCGGCCGCCATCATCAATTTGCGGGCGGCGACCTTGTCGCCCATCTGGCGCATGGCCTCGCCCGACGGGCCGATGAAAACCAGACCCGCGGCGGTCACGGCCTCGGCGAAAGCAGCGTTTTCCGAGAGAAAACCATAGCCCGGGTGAATCGCTTCTGCGCCGCTGGCGTGGGCCGCGGCAATGATTTTTTCCGGAACCAGGTAGGATTCGCGCGCCGGCGGCGGGCCCAGCAGCCGCGCCTCGTCCGCCAGCCGCACGTGCAACGCCAGGCGGTCCGCTTCCGAGAACACGGCGACGGTGCGTATGCCCATCTCGCGGCAGGTGCGGATGATGCGCACCGCAATCTCCCCGCGATTGGCAATCAGGATTTTCGTGAACATGGGATCGATGCGGTTTTCCAGGCTGCAGCAGGTCAGGGATCGAATGCCCGCCGGGCACGACCAGCCGGTCTCAGCCGACTGGTGTGCGTTGCCGGTGAGTGGAATCGCGGCTGCTCAGTCCGCCGCAAAGCTGGCAATCGCCTCGGCTTCATCGTCGAAGCTCTCGATCACATTGTCGAGCTTGGCGATCTTGATGAGGGTGAGCACGCGCGGCTGGAGGTTGACGATTTTCAAAACGCCTTTTGCCGGCCGCAGTTGCCGGATGCCGAACAAGATGGCGCCCAGTCCCGAGCTGTCGGCATATTCGACGTTGGCGAGATCGAGCAACACGTGCTTCTCGCCGGCGTTGGTGAGTTCGATAAACTTGGTTTTGAGATCAGGCGCGACGCTGAAATCGAGCCGCTGGTCTTCCAATCTCAGGATGACGACGTCTTGTTGTTTCTCGGACTGCAATTGCATATGCGCTTCTCGTCTTCGCCCCACGAAAGGGTGGTTGGTCTTCTGCCGCCGGCGCCGGGCAAGCCGCACGCCGGATTACAGGGGAATGTTGCCGTGTTTCTTCTTGGGATTGCTGTCAACCTTGTTGGCCAGCATGTGCAGCGCCGCGATGAGCTTGGGCCGCGTTTGCGCCGGCTCGATGATGTCATCGAGGTAGCCGCGCTCCGCTGCGATGTAGGGGCTGGCAAATTTCTCGCGATACTCTTCGACCTTGGCGGCGGTGGCGGCTTGAGGATCGGCGGCCTGCTCGATCTCCCGTTTGAAAATGATTTCCACCGCGCCTTGCGGCCCCATCACTGCGATTTCGGCGGAGGGCCAGGCGTAGTTGATGTCGCCGCGAATGTGTTTCGAGCTCATGACGTCATACGCGCCGCCATAGGCCTTGCGCGTGATCACGGTGATCTTCGGCACCGTGGCTTCGGAGTAGGCGTAGAGCAGTTTCGCGCCGTGCTTGATGATGCCGCGCCATTCCTGATCCGTGCCCGGCAGAAAGCCCGGCACGTCCACCAGCGTGATCAGCGGAATGTTGAACGCATCGCAGAAGCGCACAAAGCGCGCCGCTTTGATGGAGGAATCGATATCGAGCACGCCGGCGAGCACCGCGGGCTGGTTGGCCACAAAGCCCACCGGTTTGCCTCCGAGGCGCGCAAACCCGACCACGATGTTTTGCGCGTAGCGTTCGTGCACTTCCATGAAATCACCGTCGTCCACCACTTTCAAGATGATCGCTTTGATGTCGTACGGCTTGTTGGGGTTTTCGGGCACGAGAGAATTGAGCGTCTCGTCCTGGCGCTGCTCGCTGTCGTGGCAGGGCCGCAGCGGCGGATCTTCGCAATTGTTCAGCGGCAAAAAACCGAACAGCCGGCGGATGCTCTGCATGCAGCTCACTTCATCGGGCGCGAGAAAATGGGCCACGCCGCTTTTGGAGGCATGGGTTTCCGCGCCGCCCAGCTCTTCGAAGGTGACGTCTTCGTGGGTCACGGTCTTGACCACGTTGGGGCCGGTGACGAACATGTAGCTGATGTTGGGCACCATGAAAATGAAATCGCTGATGGCCGGCGAATAAACCGCGCCGCCGGCACACGGCCCCAGAATCGCGGAGATTTGCGGCACCACGCCGCTGGCGAGGGTGTTGCGCAGGAAGATGTCGGCATAGGCGCCCAAGCTCACCACGCCTTCCTGAATGCGCGCGCCGCCGGAGTCGTTCAGCCCGATGATCGGCGCGCCGTTCTTCATGGCCATGTCCATGATCTTGCAAATCTTCGCGCCATAAGCTTCGGAGAGCGAGCCGCCCAGCACGGTGAAATCTTGTGAGAAGAGATAAACCAACCTGCCCTCGATGCGGCCATAACCGGTGACCACACCATCACCCAGGAACTTCTGTTTATCCAAGCCGAAATCGCGCGAGCGATGTTGCACCAGCATGCCAAGCTCGTGAAAGCTGCCTTCATCGAGCAGCAACTCCAGGCGTTCGCGGGCCGTGAGTTTGCCCTTGTCGTGCTGTTGTTGCACGCGCTTTTCACCGCCGCCGGCGAGCGCCTTCTGTTTCAACTCGCGCAGGTGTTTGATTTTCTCAGGAGAGGCCATGATGCGTTTGGTTGGATCCGCGGTTGCTGCGCCGGTGAGGCCGTCGGCTTGGTTGATGGTGCTCGTAATTTTAGGGCACTATATAGCCAGAAAGCCCTAAAAATGCAAATTCTTTTTGGATCGGGTCGGCAAGCGCGATCGTCGGCGCTGCGACGCACTGCATCATATTCGCCATGGCCGCACCGGCGCAGTGAAGTGCGCCTCCCGAATCGGCTCGCGATCGGGGCTGCCACCTTGATTTCTGCGGTTTTTTTGCTTGCGGCTGAATATTCCCCTTGCTATAATTGAGCCAATTTTTTCAATTCTGCAATTTGGCAAAGCCCTGCTCTTTGCCCATTCTTGAACCCTGCCGTTTCAAAACTGCAGTACCTTGCTTCGGCTGTATCCATCTTCCATTTGCCGTCGCGGAAAAACTCTATCATGCCCGCGCGGCTCGTTGTCCGTTAAACACTAACTTCCACGGGAGGAAAGGTATGGAACAACGACGAGTGCTCTCGACGTTGGTGCGGTTCCTGTTCGCGGGAATGGTCCTGCTCGTGCCGGCCCTGGTGCTGGCGCAGTCAGCCACCTTGCGGGGAACAGTGACCGACGCGGAGAGCAAAGAAAAGCTGCCGGGTGCCAGCGTCGTGGTGACGGCACCGGGGCTGTCGCCCACGGGCGCGGCTGCCGATGCTTCCGGCAACTTTGAGGTGCCGAATCTGCCAGCCGGCACCTACACGGTCTCTGTTTCGTTCATCGGTTATGAGAGAAGAGTGATTGCGAATGTGACTTTGGCAGCCGGCGAAACCAGAACGCTCAACCTCGAAGTTGTGCCTTCCGGCATCTCGTTGAACCCCGTCATCATCTCGGCCTCACGACGCCAGGAAAAAGTGCTGGAGGCACCGGCCGCGGTTTCCGTTCTGGAAGCCACGCAGATTCGTGGCCGCGCGGCCACCAGCCCGACCGATTACATGAGAGGCCTGCCGGCGGTCGATGTTTCCAGCAACGGCATTGCGCAAAGCAACGTGGTCGTGCGCGGATTCAACAACATCTTCTCCGGCTCGCTGCTGTCACTGGTGGATAACCGCTATGCCAATGTTCCTTCGCTTCGCCTCAATGCCTACAATTTCATTCCGACTTCGACTGAGGACATTTCCCGCATTGAAATCGTCTCCGGGCCAGGCTCGGCATTGTACGGCCCCAACAGCGCCAGCGGTGTGATGCACATCATCACCCGCTCGCCGTTCGAGTCCAAGGGCACGACGGTCAGCATCGGCGGCGGCGGCCGGGATTTCTTCAACATTTCACAGCGCGAACCCCAGGGCGGCCGCAACATCTATATGACTTCGATGCGCCACGCCGGCGTGGTGGGCACCAAGCTGGGCTACAAGCTCTCCGCGCAATACTATCAAGGCCAGGATTGGGTCAACTACGACCCGGCCGAACCGGCCACCATCACGCCCTATCGCCAGACCACCACCGGCAACAAGCCGGTCAGCGGCCCCATCGAGAACAAGCGTGATTTTGACGTGGAGAAGATCGCCGCCGAGGCCCGGTTGGACTATCGCCTCAGCGATGAGGCCACCGTCATTCTCAGCGGCGGCTACAACCGCGCCAGCAACCTGGAGTACACCGGCATCGGCGCCGGTATTGCCAAAGGCTGGACCTACTCCTATGCGCAAGCGCGCTTCCTCTACAAGAATTTCTTCGTCCAGGGCTTCATGAACCAAAGCGATGCCGGCGACACCTACTTGCTGCGTGACGGCGCCCTGATCGTGGATAATTCGAAACTCTACGCCGGCCAGATTCAGCACAGCACCATGCTGGGACGGCGCCAGCGTTTCACCTACGGCGCGGATGGCATTCTCACGCGGCCCGACACCGACAACACCATCAATGGCCGCAATGAGAGCGACGACAACATCAATGAGTTTGGCGCCTACCTGCAATCGGAAACCCAACTGACCAACCAGCTCGACCTGTTGCTGGCAGCGCGCGTCGATGATCACAACCGCATCAAAGACCCGGTGTTCTCCCCGCGCGCGGCGCTGGTGTTCAAGCCGGATCCCTCGCACAATTTCCGCGCCACCTACAACCGCGCCTTCAGCACGCCGTCGAGCTTGAATCTGTTCCTCGACATTTCCGCGGGCCAGGATATTTTCCGTTTCCGCCAGGTCGGTTTGCAATCTGCCTTTCCGTTCGACATCACCACCGGCGCGCGCACCCAAGGCGTGCCGGAAACCGGCTTCAACTTCAGCCGCAGCGCCAACGGCTTGCCGCGTTATCGCTCGCCTTTTGCGCCACTGGCAGGCTTGAGCCGCAACGACTACATCGATCTCAACAACCCCGCCTTCACCAACGTGATGTGGGGCGTGGGACGAGGCGCCGTGCTCGCCCAACTCGTGCCGCAGTTCCGCGGCTTGTTGGCTTCGCAAGGCCTCCCCGCTCCGGCGATTGATGCCATTACCCAGCAATTTCTCGGCATCGTGCCGCAGCAGGTGACGGGCGTCAACAACGTCATGCGTGTGATCGACCCGACCACCGGCCAATCGCGCGTGGTGCAGAACGTGATCGATGTTGGTCAGATCAAAGAGACCACCACCGAAACCTACGAATTGGGCTACAAAGGCATCATCAATGAGAAACTGGTGGTGGGCGTGGATGTGTACCATTCCCGCATCAAGAACTTTGTCGGCCCGCTGAACAACGAAACGCCGAATGTGTTTCTCGATCCCGCGACTTTGGGCGCGAACTTGGGACAGCAGTTCGGCGCGGCGCTCGCCAATCCCGCCAATGCGCAATTGGCGGCGGTGCTAGCGGCGCTCGATAATCCGGCGCTGGGATTGGGCGGCAACGGCAACGGCACGCCGGTGGATGAGCTGGCCACCATCTTCACCAGCGGCGCGGCGCAGATTCCCTACGGCACCGCGACCCCGCAAGAGGCCAATGATCCGACCGCGATTCTGCTCACCTATCGCAATTTCGGTGAAGTCACCCTTAACGGCATGGATGTGAATTTGACCTATTATGCCTCGCCGAAGTGGGTGTTCTCCGGCAATTATTCTTTTGTCACCAAGAATGGCTTCAACCTGTTCAAGAAGCCCAATCGCGTCATCTTCCGCAATCTCGACGGCGTGGCGGACATCGCGCTCAACGCGCCGGGCAACAAGGCGGCGCTTTCCGTGCACTATCGTTCCGCGCAGCGCGGCTATGATGCGGAAGTGCGCGGCCGTTACGTCGAAGGCTTCCCGATGGATTCCGGCGTGTTCGTGGGTGAAGTGCAAACCTACACCGTGGTGGATTTCAACTTCGGGTATGATCTGCCCTTTGCGCGCGGCACGCGCTTTTCCGTCAACGTGCAGAACCTGCTCGACAAGGAGCATCGTGAATTCATCGGCGCTCCCGCCCTCGGCCGCTTGATCTTGAGCCGCTTGACCTACAGCTTCTAAAGCTGCCGGCGCCGCCGGTTTTCCTGTTGTTTTGAAAACCGCAGGGCCTGGAAATGACAAGCCCTGTGCGCGCAGGTGAAGCGCACAGGGCTTTTTGTTTTGCAGGGGAATGGTCTGCCGGCGCGCCGGCGGTTTTGCGCGCGCTACTCCAGCAGCCGGCCGTAACTTTCCGGCCGCCGATCGCGGAAGAACTGCCAAACGTTGCGCACTTCCCGGATTTGATCGAGATCGAGATCCGCGACGATGACTTCATCCTGATCGCGGCTGCCCTGCGCGATGATGCGGCCGCGCGGATCACAGAAATAACTCGAGCCATAGAACTCGCCGATGTCCCACGGCTTCTCGTGCCCAACGCGATTGATGGCGCCGACGAAATATTGATTGGCGACCGCATGCGCGGGCTGCTCCAGCTTCCACAAATACTCCGACAGGCCCGCCACGGTCGCCGAGGGATTGAACACAATCTCCGCGCCGTTCAAGCCCAGCGCGCGCGCGCCCTCCGGAAAATGGCGGTCATAGCAGATGTACACGCCGATCTTGCCGACGCTGGTGGTGAACACCGGATAGCCGAGATTACCGGGCTTGAAATAGAATTTCTCCCAGAAGCCGGGGTGGCAATGGGGAATGTGATTCTTGCGGTATTTGCCGAGATAGGCGCCGGTTTCATCGAGCACGGCGGCGGTGTTGTAGAACACGCCGGGCATGTCTTCTTCGTAGATCGGCACCACCAGGATCAGCTTGTGTTTGGCGGCCAGCTCGCGCATCAGCGTGATGGTCGGGCCGCCGGGAATCGGTTCGGCCATTTGGTACCAGCGCGTTTGCTCTTCCGCGCAGAAGTAGGGGCCGTAGAAGATTTCCTGCAGGCACAACACCTGCACACCCTTGCCGGCGGCCTGCGCGATCAAGGCCACGTGTTTGTCGATCATGGCCTTCTTCAGCTTGTCCAGCGGCGCCTCCGCCGCCAGCGGCAGGGAGGCTTGAATCAAACCGGCGCGTACGATACGAGCCATGGCTGACCTTTCTTTGATTCAGAGGGGACTATTCGCCACGCAGTTTTTTCAATTCATCGCGCAAGCGCGCCAATTCCGCGTCCGCCGCTTGACGTTCACGGGCTTCGCGTTCCGCTTTGGCTTCGGCCTCGCGGCGTGCGGCTTCGGCCTCCTGGGGGGTCAGCAAGCGTTTGCCGGTTTTGCGATCGTACAGCCGCAAGGTATCTTGCTCGACGCGCAATTCCAATCCCAATACCTCGCTGTTGAGCCGGCTTCCCCTCAACGGCACATAATCGCCGTTCTCCAGGCGAAACCCGCGCAACGGCGGCCGCATGGTTTCCTGCAAGGGATCGAAGATAAAATACTCGCGCACGCCGAGCGTGGCATAAATGTAACGCTTGTCGCCGAGATCATTGACCTTGGTTTCATCCGAGGTCAACTCGATCACGACGTCCGGCGCCTTGCCCTCCGCGTCCAGTTTGTAGATGCGGCGCTGCTTTTTGGGGACACCGAACACGACGAGAACATCGGGTGAGATGCTCTGGCGGACGCCGCGCTCATCGAGATAATAGAGAAAGATGTTGCCGCTGACATACACCAGCGGCTGCTCGCGAAAATGCTCCTCGAGGGCATGGAGCAAATCGAGCATGAGGCGGCGATGAACATCGGTCTCTGCCATGGGCCTCCCATCGGAAGCGGGAAGATATTCCTCCGGGTAAGAACGCTCCGGCGTAAGAATCGGGCTGCCTGTTGCGGACATGGTATTCACCTCACACTGTTGCAATCGCGCTAAAAATAGCCATCTCGGCCGGTAAATGCAAGATCGGCGATCACACGAATTCCCGGCTGCGGCTTTCGCGTCATGACAAACTCAAAGTCTCATCGGCGGGAAAGGCGCAGGCTCATTTCACGCCCAGCAAATAATCGCCGATCACATGCGTGGCCGCCTCCCATTCTTTCAGCGGCGCCGGCCAACTGCGATCCTGCGCCCGGCGCAGATAGACGATTTGCGCGAGATGATACAAATCATGCTGGGCGATGTGGAGCGCGGCCACGCCCAGCTTCTCGCGATCCTTGCCGTCCAGCGCAACACGCTCGACCAGCAGCCCGCCATCGTCTTCGCAGGCCTGCACGACTTCCCGAACCTGGCGGTGGCTGTGTTCCAGGCCGGCCGCCAACTCCTCCGCGCCGCCGGCCGGGACATCGGCGACCTGCGGCTCGACGCCCAGCCGCCGCAGGAACCAGGCATTCACCCGCACGAGATGGCGGCAGATTTCGCCAATGCTGCGCGATTCAGCGGCCGGCTTCCAACGCAGTTGTTCGGGCGGAATATCCTGCAGCACCAGCAACACCGGCTTTTCACAGGCCTGCAGCACCTCTAGTGTCATCGCGATTTTCGTGCGATTCATTGCCTCTCCTGGTTTTCTCTTCCATGAGTCTGACTCGACTCTACACATGCGCCGGCGGCTGCAGCGGCGCGATCTTGCCCTCCGCCAGCAGCTTTTGATATTGATTCCACGACATCGCGGGCTTGCCGCCGCTTTGATCCTGCATGGTGATGCAGCCCTCCGCCGGGCAAACCAGCAGGCACATGTTGCAGCCCACGCATTTTTCTGTGATCACTTCATAGTGATTGGTGCCGTTGCGTTTTTCCATGCGAATGCTCTGATGGCAGCCGTCTTCGCAAGCGATGTAGCACAGCCCGCAGTGAATGCAGAGCTTTTGGTCGATTTGCGCCGTGATCGCATAGTTGAGATCGAGATTGCCCCAGTCGGTGACGCGGTCGAGCGACTTGCCGATGAAATCCCGCGTGCAGGTGAAACCCTTCTCCCGCATCCAGTTTTCCATGCCTTCGATCATGCCCGCGACGATGCGAAAGCCGTAGTGCATGACCGCGGTGCAAACCTGCACGCTGGTCGCGCCCACCAGCATGAATTCCACTGCATCACTCCAGCTTTGGATGCCGCCGATGCCGCTGAGCGGCACGCGCCGCGGCGCCTGTTCATCGGCGGCGACTTGCTGCACCATGTTGAGCGCGATCGGTTTCACCGCCGGGCCGCAATAGCCGCCGTGCGAGGATTGCCCGCGCACCGCCGGCCGCGGCACGAACGTGTCGAGATCGATGCCGGTAATCGAGTTGATGGTGTTGATCATCGACAGGGCATCGGCGCCGCCGCGCACTGCCGCGCGCGCGATGTAGCGAATGTCCGTGACATTGGGCGTGAGCTTGATCATCACCGGCGTGGTCGCCACTTCCTTCACCCATTCGGTGATTTGGCAGGCATACTCCGGCACCTGCCCCACCGCCGATCCCATGCCGCGCTCACTCATGCCGTGCGGACAGCCGAAATTCAGTTCCAGCCCGTCGCAGCCGGTGTCCTCCGTGCGCTTGACGATGTCATGCCAGGCCGCGCGCGTGGAATCGACCATGAGCGACACCAGCAGGGCATTTTTCGGATAGCGCTTTTTGATGTCGGCAATCTCGCGCAGATTGTCCGCCAGCGGCCGGTCGGTGATCAACTCGATGTTGTTGAGTCCCAGCACCCGCTGGTTGGCATAATGCACCGCGGAATAGCGGCTGCTGACGTTGACGATCGGCTCGCCGATGGTTTTCCACACCGCGCCGCCCCAGCCCGCCTCGAAAGCGCGCGCCACTTGATAGGCGCTGTTGGTGGGCGGCGCCGAGGCCAGCCAAAACGGATTGGGTGATTTGATGCCGCAGAAATCAATGGAAAGATCAGGCATGAGTGCACCTCTTTTGCTCAAGGGCCATGGAAATCTCAGCGCCGGCGCACATGCGGAACGCGGTCTGCGCCGGCTATGCAAGGATGCCGCGCCGGCAATCAGCGCGCGGCCCGGTTGGAATTCAAATACTGCAGGATGCCGCGGGCGGCAATTTTGCCCATTTCCACTGCATCCACGACTTCGCTGCCGCCGTTGACGCAGTCACCGCCGGCAAAAAAGCCCGGCACGGAAGTCGCGCCGGTGGCGGGATCAACAACCACCCGCTTGCCCTCCATTTTGAGTTCGGGAATCGTTTGGTAGAGTTCGTAGAGAGCGTCCTGGCCGAGCGCCGCCACGACCATGTCACAAGCAATGGTGTGAAACGAATCGGGGATTTCCTGCAAGCGCTGGCCTTTGGCGCCGGGCTGAACCTGGACGCATTCCAAGCCAACCACTTTGCCGTGCGCGCCCACGATCCGTTTGGGCAGCGTATGCCACAGGAATTGCACGCCATCGGATTTTGCCAGCGCGTATTCGTAGGCAAAGGCGGGCATCTCGGCTGCGCCGCGGCGATAGACGATCGTGACCTTTTCCGCGCCCAACCGGCGCGCGGCCGTGGCCACGTCGATCGCGGTGTTGCCCGCGCCGATCACCACCACGTTTTCACCCACGACACATTCCGCGAGGGCGCCCAGCCGCGTCGGCATGATGAAATCCAACGCTTCGAACGCGCCGGTCAACTCTTCGCCCGCGATGCCCAAGCTGGCGGTTTTGCCCAAGCCCGTGCCCAGAAATACGGCATCGTACTCCTGCAGCAACCGACTCACCGGCAAGTCTTTGCCGACCGGCGTGTTGAAACGGATGGGAATGCCAATCTGCTGCACGTAAGCCACCTCGGCACGGGCAAATTCGGTGTTGACCTTGTACGCCGCAATGCCGGAGGTGTTGAGTCCGCCGGCAAATTCCTTGGCTTCATAAACCATGGCCTCGACGCCGAGTTTGATCAGCTCGTGCGCGCAGGACAAGCCGGCCGGCCCCGCGCCAATGACCGCAGCTTTTTTGCCGAGCGGCTGGCCGGTAGTGAAAAATTGCAGATTGCGCTCCAGCACGTGATCGGTGGCGTAGCGCTGCAGCCGCCCGATTTGAATCGGCTTCTCATTGAGGCCGTGCAACACGCAAGCGCCTTCGCACAGCACCTCGGTGGGGCAGGCGCGCGCACAGGTGCCGCCGAAGATATTCGCGGACAAAATCGTGCGGCCCGCGCCCGCGACATCGCGCTCGAGGATTTGACGAATGAACTTCGGCACGTCGATGCCGGTGGGGCAGGCGCGGATGCAGGGCGCATCGTAGCAAAACAGACAGCGTGCCGCTTCCAGCAGGGCTTCGTTGGGAGTGTAGCGGGGCGCCAGATCGGCAAAGTTCTGCGCGAGTTGTTCCGCGCTCAAGCGCGTGGGTTGCAGACTCATAGTCGCCTTTCCGTGTCTGGTGAAGGGATGATCGAAATCACGTCGACAAAGCCGTTGAGTGAATCACAGGCCGTAGGGCTTGCGCGGCAGGAAGCGCCCGGCACCGCGCTCGACCCGCAAATCGCCCTCTTTGTAAACCAGCTTGCCGCTTGCAATCACGTGAGTGGGATTGCCTTTCACCGTCATGCCTTCGAAGATGCTGCGGTCCACCCGGTGATGCTGCGTCTTTGCGCTGATGGTGCGCGTTTTTTCAGGATCGAAAACGACGAGATCGGCATCCGAGCCCACGGCGATCGTGCCCTTGCGCGGGTAGAGTCCGAAAATGCGGCAGGCCGTGGTGGTGAAGAGATTGACGAATTCCTGCGGCGAAAGCCGGCCGCCGTGCACGCCATGATGCCAGAGCAGACTCATGCGGTCTTCAATCGCCGGGCAGCCGTTGGGAATCAAGGTGAAATTGTCCTTGCCCATCGCCTTTTGCTGCATGGTGAAGGGGCAATGATCGGTGCCGGTGGCTTGAATCATGCCGGCTTTGATGCCGTCCCACAAGGCGGCGGGATTGCCGGCGGGCCGGAACGGCGGGCTCATGACGTAAGCCGCGGCTTCGAAGCCGGGTTGGCGATAGACTTCATCGTCGAGCACGAGGTGATTGATCAGCGACTCGGCATACACGTGGCGCTGGCCGCGCAAGCGGGCGGCGATCACCGCGTCGAGCGCGGCTTTGCACGACAGATGCACAATGTAAACCGGCACGCCCACCACCTCCGCAATGCGAATCACGCGGTTGGTGGCCTCGCCTTCGACTTCCGGCGGCCGTGAGAGGGCATGAGACTGCGGCCCGGTTTTGCCCTCGGCCAGGAGTTTGCGCTGCAGGTTCCACACCAAGTCGCCGTTTTCCGCATGCACCGTGGCAATGCCGTTCAGCTCCTTTACCCGGCAGAAGCTGTGATAGAGCTGATCATCATTGAGCATGAGCGCGCCTTTGTAGGCCATGAAATGCTTGAAGCTGGTGAGGCCGCGCTCGCGCACCACGACCGCCATCTCCTCCGCGACTTGCTCGCTCCACCAGGTGATGGCCATGTGGTAGGAGTAGTCCGCCACCGCGATTTTGGCCTTCTCATCCCATTGCCGCAGCGCCTCGAGTAGCGACTGATTGGCGTTGGGAATGCAAAAGTCGATGATGGTGGTGACCCCGCCGCAGATGCCCGCCACGGTGCCGGATTCGAAGTCATCTGCGCTCACCGTGCCCATGAAAGGCAGCGCCATGTGCACGTGGGGATCGAGGCCGCCGGGCATGACCAGCAAGCCGGTGGCATCAATCACTTCGGTGCCCGCCGGCACCGCGAGTTTCGCGCCGATCGCGCGAATGATGCTGCCTTCGCAATACACCTCGGCCTGGTAACGGTCGGTGCCGGTGAGGATTTCACCGCCGCGAATGAGGAGTTTTGTCATGATGTTCTCCTTTGCCGCTCAAGTTTGCGCGTTGCTGATGCTGGCAGGGTTTGCCATTGCCTATTCTAAGAAACCATATGCCTTCCCTATTTTCCCCACAACAAGTACACGCCGAAGACCATGGCCAGAAAACAAAAGATCCATAATACCACCGGCCCCGCGGCCCCGCGAAATTTGAATCCCAGGGCCTCGAGTTCGATCGGGCCGGAAACCACGACCTGGAGCAACAACACAATGCAAAATGCAGAAATTGCCGACAACGGCACGCCAACCGACGCGGCATAGTGTTTTTCGATGATCTGCAGCAGCCAGCTATTGTCCGATGTGGTGGACCGCAGGGAATGATAGACCAGGAAGCCGACGAAATAGCAGGCCCACAGGGCGGTGCCGAGCACGATTCCCCAATTGGCATAACGCCGTAAGCGATTGTCGATGGCTGGTTGTTTGATTTCTGTTTCCATGAAGACCTGTTTGCGAGGTGAGCAGCCTGAGGAAACGGAGGAACGGGCTGTGCTCTTTTTCCTCCATTTCTGAAAAAACACGAGTGCACTGACGCCTTTGGAAGTCTATCCTCTC
Organism: bacterium; assembly: GCA_023150945.1. Lineage (NCBI taxonomy): Bacteria > bacterium. Next base: position 489,779 of record JAKLJX010000001.1, read on the forward strand.
TCCGCCGCCATCCTGTCAAGGATCATGTGAGAATTTGGGCGCTGCGCCGAATGCTGCACCCGATTTGGCGGAATGACATTTTCAAACCGAACAGCCGTACGCGTTTCGAGAATTAGTCGCGGCGAGATCAACCACCGGAGCGCGAAGAGAGCAGAGATGAGACCGGACTATTCGCCTGCTTGGCGTCCTCGCGGTTCGAATCTTTGCCATTCTCGCAAAGATACAATCTCAAACCGGCCTAAAGATTCCACGCCCCCAGCGCCAAAACGATACTGCCCGCCACGTAGGCAGCTTCGTTATTGACGTTGCCGGACAATACCAGACCCAAACCGAGTATCTGTTTCACATGGGTAATCACTTGCGCTTTGGCCAGCAGGCTCGGCGCCTTGACGGAACGAACCCGCCCGCGACTGCTTTCCGAGTCATAATACCAGCGCGTCAACCCCGCGCCCAGGCTCAGCGACGCTTCCAGATACGGCAGGGAGTGTACAAAGCCGTAGCTCGCCCACCATGACTTGATCTCCCAAGCTTCGATCATCTGATGGTCGAGGCCAATCGACACCAAGCGGTGCTTGCGGCGAAAGTGTGCACTGGCGTTGAAATGAAGGAAAGCTTCCCACGAAGTCCAATACCGGCCACTGATATCCGCGGAAGCCACGCCCAACCCGCCCTGGAGCCAGAAAGCATGAGGCCCGGTCTTGCCGTCCTGCTGATCACCCTGACCGTCGCTTTGAATCAGGCCCTGTTTTTCCTGCCTCACCTCGAGCGGCCGCATCATCCTGCTCGTTGCGCTGCCGGCCCAATGCTTGCTTTGTGCCGGCGCCGTTTCGAACAGGCCGGCTGCAGCAAGCAGCGCTGCGATGCAAACACGGGCAGATTTTCCGTTCATACACCACCTCCCGCGGCAACGTCGCAGCGTTCGCCGCGCTTACGCCGCTTCCACTTCGGACAGCACGCGATCCAGCGTGTCGGTGAGAAAATCCGCATCACCTTGCGTGAGGCACATCGGCGGCTTGATGCGCAGCACATTGCCGTGCAAACCGCCTTTGCCGATCAGCAGGCCGTTGTTCTTGGTGCGTTCCATCACCTCGGCGGTTTCAGCGGTGGCGGGTTCCTTGGTGCTGCGGTCTTTCACCAGCTCCACCCCCAGCATCAAGCCCAAGCCGCGCACCTCGCCGATCAGCCGGTGTTTGTCCATCAAGCCGGTGAGTTTCTCTTTCAAGTAGTTTCCGACTTGCGCGGCGTTCGCCTGGGTGCCCTCTTTGTCGATCACCTCGAGCGTCGCCAGTCCCTGCACCATCGAAACCGGGTTGCCGCCAAAGGTGTTGAACCAGATTTTTTGTGACATCACTGCGGCGATCTCGCGGCGGGTAGTGAGCGCGCTCAGCGGAATGCCGTTGCCGATACCCTTGGCCATCGCGATGGCATCCGGCGTCACGCCCCAGTTTTGAATGCCCCAGTAATGGCTGCCGGTGCGGCCGAAGCCGGTTTGCACTTCATCGGCGATGAACAGGCCGCCATACTTTTTCACAATCTCATACACGATCTTGAAGTATTCCGGCGGCGGCGTCACCGTGCCGCCCACCCCCTGAATCGGCTCGCCGATGAACGCCGCGACTTTGCCGCTGGTGTTGTGCTTGATCACGTTTTCCACGTCGCGGGCGCAGTGCAGATCACAGGCGGGATAGGTCTTGCCGAACGGACAGCGGTAGCAATAGCCCGGCGCGACGTGATGAATGTTGCCGGCAGCCGGAATCGGATACTTCCAGGTGCTGTGGCCGACCAGGCTCATGGTGGCGAGGCCGGCGCCGTGATAGCAGTTGCGCAACGCCAGCACGTCGAGGTTGCCGGTGAACAGCCGCGCCATGGTGAGGGCGAGATCGTTGGTTTCACTGCCGGAATTGGTGAAGAAGGTGACCTTCAGGTCCGGGCTGGGCATTTTTTCCGCGAGCTTTTTGGCGAGCAGCGGCATGGCGGGATGCAGATAGATGGTGGTGGCGTGCTGCAGCTTGTCGATCTGCGCCTTGGTTCTGGCGATCACCTCGGGATGGCAGTGGCCGACGCTGATGGTGACGATGCCGCCGAGCGCATCGAGATATTGCCGGCCGGTGTCGTCGTAGAGGTATTGCATGTGGCCGCGCACCAGATTGATCGGCTCGCGATAGTACATGAACACCGCCGGCGGCAGATACTCGCGCCGCAAGGCCAAAACCTGGTCGCGGCTCAATTCGTTTTCGGAAGCAACCGTTTCGGCGGGTTGGGCGCCGGGGTTGGGTTCACGCGCATGGACCTGAGCAGTGGGGGCAACGACGGTCGCTTGCATGGCCGGCTCCTCTTGGGTGAGATCGAAACAGGCAACGGATTTTTTGGGGAAAGAGCGCTCGCGCGCAGGCGAAAAAGCGGGGGCAAAATACAAAACCGGTGGTGGAAATGCAAGAGGGATGAGGCCGGCGGCGGCATGCCTGCAGTCACGGGAGCTGTCACGCTGCAAGCATCTTGTGACAATCAACGGCGATGCTGAGTTGAAAGAAGATTCGCTCCAGGATGGCAATCTCCCTCCGTGACTGAGGCATTGTCCGGCCGCCCGTGGCCGGTGCGCTTGTCCCTTCCCATCTTCCTGCCAGCAGGTTCAGCCCGCTGCTCCGGCTTGGTCAAATCTCTTGCCGGCGGCGCGAGGGAACATTATCTAACCGGCAGAAGAATGTCAAACGATACTTTAGCCGAAGCGCAGGGCTTCTGTCATTGATGGAACAAACACGGCCTGCTGGCTTCTCATGCTGCAAAGCATGCTCTTCAGTAAGAAGGTGGCGCTTTTGCCGGGAGGCGCACGCTCGAGTTGCACAAGATGCTTGCGGCACACGCGCCGATGCGGTAATGGATGCTTGCCGCATCACCCGCATGGCCGGCCCTCATGTGGCTGAAACATTGCAGAAAAGCGAAAGCCGGCAGTGCCGGCTTTCGCTTGTGCAGAAGTAATGAAGAGAGGCAACGCTGTGGCCTCGGGAAAAGCGCGCCGCCGTTATTTTTGCAAAACCATCTTGCGCACCTGCCTGTGCTGGCCGGCGGTGACTTTGTACAGATAGATGCCGGTTGCCACGGCCCGGCCGGCCTCATCGCGGCCATCCCACACCGCGCTGTGATAACCCGCCGGTTGCGCCGCCTGATTCACCAGCGTGCGCACCTTGCGGCCGAGCTGATCATAAATCACCAGCGATACCACCGCGGCCTCAGGCAGGTTGTAGCGAATGCTGGTTTCCGGATTGAAGGGATTGGGGAAGTTCTGCAGCAGCTCGAACTGCTCCGGCACCAGCGCGATGGCGCCGGCTTGTTTGGAGACGAACTCCGGCTTGCCGACCAGCAGCTTCAGCCGCTTTTGCACCGGCTGTGTGCCGCTGCGAAAGGCGTATTCGGCTTTCGCGCGCAGGTTTTGAGCGAGGCCCAGCGCTTCATCGATCAGATACACCTCGACGTTCGCGGGGAAGTCGCCGACCAAAGCGAAGCGCACGCGCACCTCACGCTGGGTTTGATTGGTTGCCACTTCGAAATCCCACACCTGATCCGCCTCGTGGCTGGCGCGGAAATCCGTGCAGAAATTCTCAGCCGGCTGCCGCCATTCCGGATGTGGGAAGGAGACTGAAACATAGTCACCGATCACCGGCGGCTCCGCCATTTCCGTGGCATCGTAGTCTGCGCTAGCCGACTGGCGAATGCCTGCCCAGTTGAGTTGATCCTGGGCCTCGCCGGCGCGCGCACTGATCTGCACTGCCCATTCACCAGCCTGCCACGCCATTGCCGGCGCATTGACTTTGCCAATGCGGCCGGGCACTGCCACCGGCTGCACGATCAAGCGCAAGGGCGCAGAGGTCGAGACGCCCTGACCGCGCACGACATAGATGGCATAACCGCGCCAGGGATCCATCACGTCGGAGAAGGTCCATTGCCGCTCGAATGACCACAAACTCACGGTATCCTTGTCGGCATTGATCAAACGCAGCGAGCGCTTGTGCACCGGGAAGTTGAAGGGCGTGGCAATCAGGTTCCAGCCTTCCTGCACCGTCAGGGTGTCGGGGCATACGGTGCGCCGGGTTTGTCCCGGGCCGCTGTCGAACACCGTGTCCTGCTTGCGCGTGATCGCGAAGAAGGCCCGGCCCGGCGTGAACGTCCGCGCTTTGGTGCCTTCCTGCCAGCGCGTGGCCTGCGGATTCTGCGGCACGTAGTCGAACAAGCGCCATTGCTTGGCATCATACGCGCCGAGATCATCCTTCAAGACGTTGATCGCGTTGCTGTCATCCAGATCATAGGGAATCGAGATCAATTGATAGCTGGTGGTGGAATCTCCGGAAACCAGCGGCACGGGCCGGCCGTCGGAATCGATGCGGAAATCGCCCTCGCCAGTGACGCGCGTGCGGAGGGGATACCAATACTCGCCGTCATGATCCAGCGCCAGCGCGCCGCTGTTGTCATCATCACCGTAACAGGTGGGACTGTTGAGCGGGCCGTAGGCCATATTGGGGCCATTAAAAGCAGCAGGCACGTTGTCGCGCGCCATGGCGCGGAACTCAATGCCGCGGCGTGTGACGCCGGCGATCGGAATCGTGAAGCGGAAGGTGTCGGTCCGGCTCACGCGGAAGGCCGGCACTGGCGGCGCTTCCGTGGCGGCCCCGCCCAAGCGGTAATGCACCCACACCGTGTCCACGCCAGAAAGGCTGTCGGTGACCACCAGCCGGTCGAGGAAATCCTGGCCGCTCAGTGCGATGTTGTTGCTGAGTGATTTGACGCGGCGGATCTCCGGCGGGCACATGTCGAAGCGATAGTGCGCGGCCGAGTAGTTTGCCGGGTTGATGTTGCCGGCGGAATCCGCCAGCCAGACATAGAGGCTGTCATCGCCGCAAAGATCTTCGGAGTTGAACAGCACGGAAAACCTTGCCGTGTCGCCGGCCGCGCGAGTCAGTTCAGCCTCGCCCTGGGCCTCGATTTGGCTTTTGGGCGGAGTTTTGAATTTCCAGAAGACCCGGGCGGCATCACGGGCATTGCCCGGCAGCCTGAAGGAGAATCGCATGAGTTGGCCGGCACCAAACCAGGTGGAAGATTGAATCTCAGTTGAAAGCACGCCATTGCTGATATGCCGTTTCCAGGGGCCATTGGAATTGCTGGTGGGGCGTCCGGCGCTGGTGGTATCAAACCTGATTGTCCGGTTCGGTTCCGGCGGCCAGCGATAGGCATTGGCATGGCCCGAATTTCCGGCTTTGTCGATCACCCAGACATAGACGAACCAATTGCCCTGCCCGTCCTTACCCTTTTGCCTCAGTTTGTTCAGCGTTAGATTCACACACGTCAGCGAGGCGGTGGTGTCACTGGTTGCCAAGCGATAGAAACCGCCATTGGCCGTGTCTGCCGCAGAGGTGGGGCGCGTATTAGGATCGCGCACGAATCGCCAGCGCACCTCGGCAATATCGCGGCCGTCTTGCACCTGCCAGCAGAATGGGATGCTGCCGCCGTTGGTATAGTAGGCATAGCCGCCGGGCCAGGTGTAGCCGCCGCTGAGGTACAGGTTGCGCACCACCGGCGTGCCGACGTAGTAGTACAGCGGGCTGTAGAAGGGGCTGTTGTTGTAGCCCGAAGTGCCGTTGGTGCCGTCCAGCCAGATCCAGCAATAGTTGCGGCCGGCGGCCACGACGTTCCGCAGCGGAATCTTGAAGCACAGCGTGCCGCCACTGACCACCGGGACGGCGCTGCCGGTAAAATCCGTGGGACTTTGCGGTGCGATGAAATTGGGAATGATCTTCCAACGCACAAACGCGACATTGGCCACGTTGGCGGGCAAACAGATCTGCAAGGTATCGGCAGAGAGATAGCCCTGATAACCGCCATAGGCGCTCCAATTCACTTCGATCGTGGTGATCGGCGGTGGCGGCTGCGGGGTCGGGTTGGCGCTACCCTTCAACGGCAAGGCGCGCCGGCCTTCCGGCAGGGTCAGGTCATTGGTTTGGAAAAAGAGCAAGCCCAAATACTGTTTGACAGTCGTGGGCTTGAACGTGACTTTGACTTGTTTGGTGTCGCCCGGCGCAATGTTCAGGGATTTGGTATCGAGTTGGAAAACCTCGGCATCGTTGGTCTGCAGGGCGCTGATTTGCAGCGGCTCACTGAAGTTTTTGGCGCCCACGGTGTCGTTGACTACCTGCACCGTACTCGTCACCGCAGTGTTCACTTGCACGCGGCCAAAACGCAAAGTGTCGCCGGGCAGGACGACGAGGCGAGGCCCGGTCGATTCACCACGGAGCTTGACTGAGAGCGAGTCTTTTTTCTGCGTGGCACTGGTGAAGTAAATCCACAAACGATTCTGCGCCAGCCGGCGGTTCACGGGACTGAAGCGAACGGTGAGGGCGAGTCGGTCTCCGCCCGGGACTACCGCGTTCACCGGCGCCTGGATCAGGGCAAAGGGACGCAGGCTGTTGTTCGCCGTGTAGCCGGTGATGGTGATGTTGGCGCAGCCTTCGTTTTCCACATAGATCACGCTGTCGCGCAAGGCGCCGGCTTTGATCGTGCCGAACACCAGTGAGTCGGTGCTGGTGGTGGCGAGCAGGCCGGAACGATCGATGAACAGCGTGGCGGTATCGCCGCGGACGTTGGTAATCGTGTCGCTCGACGTCTCTGCCATCGTGGGGCCTTCGCCCGCGGCTTTGGCGCCGGAGATCAGGAAAGTATAGCGGCCGTCGCCGGTAGAGGGCACGTCTTCATTGATATCGAAACTGGCAAAGAAGGTGATGGTATCGACCCACTCGCGATCCACCATGGGCAGTTCGAGTGAGGGGGGCGACTGCAGGCCGAACTTCACCTGCGGGAAGGTCGCTTTATCCATCGCCGTATCGAAAGTCAATGTCATGGAGACCTTGGCGTTGCCCGTGCACGTCACCGGTTGGTTGTTGACGCGAAACGTCATCCGGATGAGCTGGGGCTTCTCTTGCGCCCAAAGGGAAAGGCTCCCCAAGGCCGTCATCGCCAGGGTGAGATAAAGTACCGATCGCTTCATGTTGTGGACCTCGTTCGTGATGTTGAATCGCATGATGCGGTGCTGCGTGTCCGAATATTGAAAACTCAAATCAGCGCGGTTGGGCAGGCGCAGGCAAGATTGAGCGGGCCGGGCGCGGAAATGGTGACACCAATCAGCCGGTGCACCAACACCGGCAGGTGCTGCGTCAGCTCCGCCAGCGTGCCGAAGAAATCTTCGCGCACACTCTGCACGGTCCGGCCGCTGGCTGCATGCACCAGGCGAACCTCGAGGGCATAAGCGTTGCCCACCTTTTGCAAACTGCCGACGGCGATCACCTGCGCCCCCAGCGCGCGCCCGATTTTTTGCACGCGCTGTTCGTCCACCACCGCCATCGAGTCGCCGGGGAAGGCGTTGCTCGCTGCCGCTACTGCGGCGAGCGGCAGGCATTGAAACAGGGCGAGTTGCTCGAGTTCAGCGTGCAAACGCGCATTGAGGCGCGCCATCGCCGCTGCCTCGTTGTCATTCTCCGCGACAAAGCCGAGCACGGCCAGGCGGGGCGGCCGCGCCGCAGGGGTCTGTGCCACTGCGCCGGCGGCGCTGAGCAAGCAAGCTGCACACAGGAGGACGATTATCCGGTTGGCACCGCGCTTCATTTTGCTGATTCCTGTTTACGTCAGAGGCCTGCGCCTCCCTGCGGGAGCAATGATGATGCGATTCATCACGGCAGTCGCTTCCCAACGACTGCGGCCGGAATCGGCAAACCAGGTGCCAGGCAGACCGGCAGGCGCGCGCCTCCTGCCGGCGCGGTCGCTTGCCCAGCGGCAGTTGGAATCAGCAAAGCTATATCGTTTGATTTCAAGGAGCCCAAGCCGCGGCGCAGTTGCCGCAGCGTGCTTGTTTGCGCTGCGTGCGCTTGTTCGCCGGCGCTGCCATGTGCGCGCTTGAAACAACTGTCAAGCGCTGAAGCACCGGGTTTGCGCCGGCAGGCGACAACACTGCTTATGGAAAAGTTGGAGGGGCAGGCAAAGTGCTGGGATCGATACCGCCGCCGTTGCCATTTCCATTCTTGTCTTCTTTGCCCATGGCGGTGGCCGCGAAAATGCCCGCGCCCACGCCGATCGCCACCAGTCCAGCCACCAACAGCGTTTTGCCCGACTTGCCTTTGCCGGTGTCTTGGGCCGGCTCGGATTCGGTATCGGAGGTGTCAGTGCTCGCCGAGTTCTCAACCGCGGTCATCTCTTGTGGCGGTTCAGTTGATTTGGCGGGCCGCGCGGCTGCGCTGCTGGCAGTCGTGGTGCCGACCAGCCGCTTGGTCAATGCCGGGATGCGGGCTTCGAGTTTCTTGAAGTCACCATCGACTTCATCCTTGACCTTCTGCACCACCTGGCCGCTTTTCACGTGCACTAACTGCACTTCAATGAAATAGAGCGGCCCGATGCGATTGATGGTGCCATTGGCGACCAGCTTGACCCCCAGAGCCTTGCCGGCCTCGACCGCGCACTCCACCGTGCTGCAGCCGGTTTCCAGCAGGGTCGTGCCCGCCAGCCCGGCCATCACCTGGTCTTTGCTCACCATCTCGAACATGCCGGTGGCTTGCATCTCCTGGCGCAGCCGGTCGGTGATTTTGCCGGCATCCGCCACGGAGATGCGGCCGCTGGGCTCGAGATCCAGCACCGCAAGCGAATAAACGCGATTCTCCAGGTCCGCGCCGGCCCCTGCGGTCACGGCCAGCGCCAGATCTTGTAACACCATTGTCAATATTAATGCCGGCAGCAGGATCAAGCTGATCGCTTTTTTCATACGAACACGCTCCATGAACCGATAATCTGTTTCGAAGTGATGAACGCGGACGCCTGTTATTTGGAATCCGTGCTTAGAATACCAACACTTGTTTGAAAATGCGTGCGATGAAAAGCAGATCTGTGAGGCGGGCAAAACAGGAGGGAGACGGGGCTGGCAGCCGGAGAGGGGCTAGAGATGATCGACCAGAATCGAGTCCGCCAGCTCCTTGCCGAGATGGTGGCTCTGGCCCTGGATCTGAATGTGCAGCGGGCCATTGAAGGGGGCGACCTCGAGAATCAGGATTTCGGTTTTGGGAAAGATGCCGATTTGCGCCAAATAACGCAGGCGTTCCGGGTCGCGGTCGGAGACCATGCGCACGATCACGCGCTCCTCGGGCCGGCTTTGCGAGAGGGCAAAACAGTTGAGCCGGGGCAGCACCCCGTCTTTGGAGGGAATGGGCGAACCGTGGGGATCGACCGTGGGTTGCCCGAGCACCTCATCCATCTTGTCTTCGAATTCCTCGGAGATGTAGTGTTCGAGCTGCTCGGCTTCGTCGTGCACTTTGTCCCAGCTATAGCCCATGGCCTGCGCGAGATAAAGTTCGAGCAGGCGGTGGTGGCGAATGACTTCCAGCGCGATCTTCTCGCCGGTGGCCGTCAACGACACGCCCTGGTAAGGCGAATACTCGACCAGCTTCATCTCATCGAGTTTCTTCAGCATGCCGGTTACCGAGGCTTGCGCCACGCCCATGCGCCCGGCAATCGCCGAGGTGGAAACCCTGGTGTCATTGGCCTGCAACACGTGGATCGTCTTGAGGTAATCTTCGATCGCTTGCGTGGTGAAGTTTTTTTTCTTCCTGGTCATGAGCGCGCGCGGGCAGTTTGGCATCAGCATGTTCTCATTTTTCGACGGCGCAAAGTAACAAGCCAGGTGCGATTATCCAAGAGAAAATTGCGATATTTTTGCTTGCTTTTGGCCGCCCTGCGCGGCACATTTGGCCATTTGATCATCGATTTGAAAGAGGAGTTTTCGCATGGCATCTACGAGTCTGCAACGGGTCGGCATATTGACCGGAGGCGGTGACTGCCCCGGCTTGAACGCCGTGATTCGCGCGGTGGCCAAGCCGGCAATGAATGAGCACGGCGCAACGGTTTTGGGCATCGAGGACGGCTTCGAAGGTTTGGTGGAAGGGCGAATGCGTGAGCTTTCCAACGCCGACGTCTCCGGTATCATCAATCTCGGCGGCACCGTTTTGGGCACCTCCAACAAGGGCGACCCCTGGCATTATCCCGACGAAATGGCAAACGGCAAGATCGAGATTGTCGATGCCTCGTCGCGCGCGCTGCGGAACTACAAACGCTGGGGCTTGGATGCGCTCATCGCCATCGGCGGCGACGGCACCATGCAAATCTGCAACAAGCTCAGCCAGCACGGCTTGAACGTCGTCGGCGTGCCCAAGACAATCGACAACGATCTCTCCGCCACCGATGTGACGTTTGGCTATGACTCCGCGCTCGCCGTGGCCACGGAAGCCATTGACCGCCTGCACACCACCGCCTCTTCTCATCATCGTGTGATGGTGATCGAAGTGATGGGCCGCTATGCCGGCTGGATTGCGCTCGGCGCCGGGCTGGCCGGCGGCGCCGACATCATTCTGATCCCGGAGATTCCCTTCTCCTGGGAAGTGGTTTTTCGCAAGGTGATGGACCGCAGCGTCAAGGGCAAACGCTTCAGCATCGTGTGCGTGGCCGAAGGCACGAGACTGCCCGAGGGCGGTGAAATCGTGAAGGAAATGGATGTCAAGCGTACCGATGCCAAACGCCTGGGCGGCGTCGGTGAAGTCGTGGCCGATCGCATTGCCGAGGGCACGCAACTGGAAACGCGGGTGACGGTGCTGGGCCATTTGCAGCGCGGCGGCAGCCCCACGGCGCATGACCGTATTCTCGCCACCAATTTCGGCGCAATGGCGGTGGCACTCTGCGCTGAGGGCAAATTCAGCCGCATGGTGGCGCTGCGCGGCGGCGATTTCGTCAGTGTGTCGATCAAAGAGGCCATTGCCAAGCAGAAGCTCGTGCCGCACGATCACCCCATGATCGCCGCCGCGCGCGCGGTCGGCACCAGCTTCGGCGACGAGTAGCCGCACTTCGCCGGCCTTGTGCGCCAGTCGCGGAAACCAAAGCCAGTGACTTGTTGCAAGAAATCACTGGCTTTCTTCTTTTCGTGCAGAGTGCAGCAGCCGGGCGACTTCAGGCTTGATGACCTTGCCCATTGCGTTGCGCGGCAATTCGGCGGCGAACCGCAGGAGGGTGGGAATTTTGTAGGGCGCCAAATACGCAGTCGCCCAGTCGCGCAGCGCCGCCGCCGTGAGGGCAGCGCCCGGCCGCAACAACAACAGCGCACCGACTCGTTCTCCCCATTCGGCATCCGGCAGGCCCGCGACCGCGCAATCGGTCACCTCCGGATGCTGCCGCAACACCTCTTCAATTTCCAGCGCCGAGACCTTGTACCCGCCGGTTTTGATGATGTCCGTCGCCGCGCGACCGAGAATGCGATAGGAGCCCTCCTCGCACAGCGCAATGTCGCCGGTGCAAAACCAGCCATCACGAAACGCCTGGTGCGTGGCCTCGGGCTTGCCCCAATACTCCTGAAAGACGCTCGCACCCTTCACCTGAATTTCACCTTGTGCGCCTGGCGCAACTTCGCGGCCGTTCTCATCCACCAGCCGCACCGTCACGCCGGGCAGCGGCGTGCCCACACCGCCCGGCCTGCGCCGGCCATGCAGGGGATTGGAGAGCGCCATGCCGATTTCCGTCATGCCGTAGCGCTCGAGCAAAACATGTCCGCTCAGCGCCTGCCATTTCTCCAGCACTGCCACCGGCAGGGCGGCCGAACCGGAAACCATCAGCCGCATCCTGGCACACGCAGCGGACATGGCCTCTTGCAACTCCGGTGGCGCCGCCTCCCAAGCAGTGATCAGCTTGCTGTAGATCGTGGGCACCGCCATGAACAAAGTCGTGTGGCCGCTCAGGAATCTTTGCCAAACCTGGCCGGCCTCAAACGCCGGCATCAGCTCGCACGCTGCGCCCGCCCACAAGGCGCAAATCAAGACGTTGATCAAACCATGAACGTGATGCAACGGCAGGACGTTGAGGATGTAATCGCGCGGCGACCATTCCCAAGCGGTGAGCAATGCGGTGACTTGCGCGGCAATGTTGGCGTGTGTCAGCACCACGCCTTTGGGCCGGCTGGTGGTGCCGCTGGTGTAGATGATCAGGCCGCGCCGGCTGTCGGCGATCGCCGGCAAGGCCACGGCCCCGGCGGGCTGCAGGTCATTGGTGCGCACCAGACGCAGCCGCGAAATGAGATCGAGCGGCTGCACGCGTGCTGCGAAATCCGGATGCACCACCAGCACCGAGGCGCCGCAATCGTGCAGCACATATTCCAACTCAGCGGCGGGATGCGTGACGGCCAGCGGCACGGCAATGCCGCCGGCGCGCCAAATGCCCAACAGCGCCGCGACAAAATCCAGCCCTGGTGGCGCCAGCAAGGCCACGCGGGCTTCGGCAAGATCAGCCGCGCCGTTCAACAAAACCGCCGCCGTGCCGGCGGAGTATGAGAGCATTTCGCCATGGGAAAAGCGGCCTGCAGCGGTGACCAGCGCCAGGCGCTCGTGCTGCCGGCCGGCGGATGCGAAAAGCGGCAGGGAAGAAGTGAGTTTCATGATTCCGGCTATTTGACTTTGGAGCAATTGTTGTTATTTTTGTCGCCGCTGGCCGGAAGCAAGCGTGCCGGCCCGGCATGAGCCGGCGGCTAGAAGCGCCGTCCGAGTCGGGTACCGGATCGACTTGCAGGGCCGAGCCAGGCCGGCCAGAACGAAGTACGCACTCGCAAGATGCTGTCGTGGTTTGTCGTTCAAATCCACGCTTATTGAAATCCCGCTCGGCGAGCGGAAAAAATCGAATCTCTTGGTTAGCAAAAGGAGCAGCGCGTGAAAGTAGCAGTCGTGGGATCAGGATACGTTGGCCTGGTGGCCGGTACATGCTTTGCCGATTCCGGCAATGAGGTGGTCTGCGTTGATGTCGATGAAGAAAAGATCGGCAAACTGCGCCGCGGCGAAATTCCCATCTATGAGCCCGGCCTGGAGGAGATGGTCAAACAGAACATGCGGGAAGAGCGGCTGTTTTTCACCACCGACATCAAACCGGCGGTGGAACAGGCGCAGATCATCTTCATTGCGGTCGGCACGCCGCCGGATGAAGACGGCTCGGCCGATTTGAAATACGTGTTGGCGGTGGCGCGCGACATCGGCAAGAACATGAACGGCTACAAGATCATCGTCAACAAAAGCACGGTTCCGATCGGCACCGCCGACAAGGTGCGCGCGGAAATCAGGAAACATACCCAGCATGATTTTGCCGTGGTGTCCAATCCCGAGTTTCTCAAAGAGGGCGCTGCCATTGATGATTTCACCCGCCCCGATCGCGTGGTGATCGGCACGACCGATGAGCGCGCCATCGAAACCATGCGTACGCTCTACGCACCGTTCGTGCGCTCCGGCAATCCCATCATCGTCATGGATGAGCGCAGCGCCGAGTTGACCAAGTATGCCGCCAATGCGCTGCTCGCCACCAAGATCTCCTTCATCAATGAAATCGCCAATCTGTGTGAGCAGGTCGGCGCGGATGTCGACATGGTGCGCAAGGGCATCGGCACCGACAGCCGCATCGGGCCGTACTTCATCTTCCCGGGCACGGGCTACGGCGGTTCCTGCTTTCCCAAGGACGTGCAAGCGCTGGTCCGCACGGCGAACGACCAAGGCCTGCCGCTCGCCATCGTGAAGGCGGTCGAGGAAGTCAATGAACGCCAGAAAACGATCCTGCTGGCCAGGATCAAATCCTATTTCGAGGGTGATCTGCACGGCCGAGTCTTCGCCATGTGGGGCTTGGCATTCAAGCCCAAAACCGATGACATGCGCGAGGCGCCGGCGATTGCGATGATCAACGCGCTCAACGCCGAAGGCGCGGCCGTGCAAGGGCACGATCCCGAAGCGCTCAAAGAAGCCGAACGCATTTTCAAGAGCCGCCTCAATCGCGATTTGTTTCTGTTTGAGAAGCGCTACGACGCCCTGGAGGGCGCGGATGCGCTGATCATCATGACGGAATGGAATGCCTTCCGCGAGCCCGATTTTCACTTGATCAAAGAAACCCTCAAGTTCCCCGCGGTTTTCGACGGCCGCAACCTCTACGATCCCAAGCGCATGAAGAAAATCGGCATCGACTATTTTTCCATCGGCCGGCCTTCCCGTTAAAGCTTGCCGGCGGGCGCTCTCGCGCAGCGGTGAGAGCGCCCGTTTTTTTCGCAACGGCGCTTTGCCGTGGCATTCAACAAAAGCGAATGCCTTGCGCGGACAGCCAGCTTGCGAAGCGCCGGAACTCTTCCTCGATTTGCTCACGGCGATAGTGCGCATTGGCAGCACTGGTGGAGGGCAAGAGGTAGAAAACCGTCGTTCCGATGCGCAATTGCTGCGGCCCGGGTTCGATTCTCTCCTTTTGCGGCAGGCCAAACAGCCAGCGCAAGCCGCTCACTCCGATCACACACGCCACTGCCGGCGCATACTTCTCGAGCTTGCGGCGCAACCGGCGCGCGCCGGCCGCAATCTCATTCTGGGTCAATTCCCCAATCTGGCCGGTGGCGCGCTTCACCACGTCGGTGAAGCCGATGCCGCGCTCGAACAAGAGACGCTCATCTCCGGCGCGCACTTCCGAGCCGGTGAGTCCCGAGGCTGACAGTGCCGGCCAGAAGCGATTGGTGGAACGGGCGAAATATTTTCCCATTTGTGCGGAATAGCGGCCGGGATTGAGGCCAATAAAAACCAGCGACAGCCCCGGGCGAAGATAATCGGGAAGGGTGAGGGCAGGAGTTCGTGATTTTCGGCGCAGGCCAGACACCGGCAAGCAGGAGAGGGATTGGTTAATGATTACGAAAGCAGGCGGTCACCAGCCTTTAGGTGCAGACGGCCCGGCATGGCACCGCCGGCAAGATTCGTCTCACTCGGAGAGGCGATCGGGCGCGGATTCAACCCGGCGCGCTTCCGGCAGAAAAGAAGTGATCAACAGAATGATCATGCCCAGCGAAATGGCCGTGTCCGCCAGGTTGAAGATGGCGGTGCGAAAAGCGCCGATGCCGAGGTTGAGGAAGTCAATCACGCGGCCATCGTGAAAGACGCGATCCAGGAGATTGCCCACGCCGCCGCCCAGCACCAGCCCCAGGGCCAGTAGATGCGCGACGCCGCGGCTGTCGGCGCGCAACATGTAGATCAGCAAAACCGCCAGGCACAAGGCCGGACCGATGATGAACAGCACCAGTCGTACTTCTTCCGGCCAGTTCGAGCCCAGGCTGAAGGCTACGCCCGGGTTCTCGGTGTAATGAAAGCGCAGGAAATCGGCGAAATAGGATTGCGGCCCGCTTTCCAAGAGAATCGACTTGGCCAGACGTTTGGTGATCTGGTCGCAGCCGACACAACTGACAGCCGCCAGCAAGGCAAGGATGAGGTTGGTCCTGAGATACTTCTGCATGGCTACTTCCTGTTTCAATTGCTGCACATGAATCCCTGCGTGATCAACACCGGCACGAGAATGTAGAGAATGGAATCGCGAATCAGATAGAACATGAACACCGCGGCCACGATTTTCCAGCCCTTTTCGCGGATGAAAACGCGCAGGCCTTTTTCGCGCAGCAGGTCGGTCCATTCTTGGATGATCGGCGGCTTGAATAGTCGTTTCAGCAGCATCGCAGAATCCTTTCATATCTCGCTTGCAGGGCAATCCGGCGCCAGTGCACACGTGCCGCACTTGGGTTTGCGGGCGTTGCAAATCTGGCGACCGTGCAATATAAGGCGGTGAGAAAAAAGAGTCCACTCCTTTCTTGGCACAATTGCCATCAAATCACGCTCGATTTTCTCGGGCGTCTCTTCCTTGGTAAAACCCAGCCGCCGGGAGAGGCGCTGCACGTGCGTATCCACCACCACGCCATCATTGATGCCAAAGGCATTGCCGAGCACGACATTGGCGGTTTTGCGGCCGACGCCCGGCAGCGCGATCAGTTCCGCCATGCTGGCTGGCACCTCGCCGCCGTGCTCGCTGACCAGGCGCTGGGCACAGCCGAGCAGGCTGCGCGCTTTGTTGCGAAAGAAGCCGGTGGCGTGGATCAACTTTTCCAGTTCGGCAGGCTTGGCCTGCGCCAGCGCCGCCGGCGTGGGATAGGCGCGAAACAATGCCGGCGTCACCTCATTGACGGTCTTGTCGGTGGATTGCGCCGACAGAATCGTGGCGACCAGCAGCTCGTAGGGATTGCGATGCGCCAGCGCGCAAGCTGCCGCGGGATACAGCCGTCGCAAGGTGCGCAACACCCGCTGCCGCCTCGCCGTTTCCGCTGCCGCCGTGGTTTTGCTCATAGAATGGTGACATCTCCGATCATGAAGGAAATCCGCACGGTCAGGCGCGAGGCGGCATGGTCATAATCCGGCGATTTGAACACCTTGTTGACGCCCACCCCGCCTTCCTTCCTGCCGAAAACCACCAGGTCGCCGATGCCGGCGCTCACCTGCACCAGGTAGGGAATCGTCTTGGGCAAAATCAGCGTGGCGTCGCCGATGAAACCGGACACGACGAAGGCGCGCTCGCCGCCCTTGATGGCAATGCCGGACAGATCGAATTTCTGATCGCCGATGAAGGAGGAGACGGCGCCGCCCTTGAAATCATCACTCTGCACCTTGAGGTGAATGTCGCCGATGAAGCGGTTTTCGTTGATGTAGTCGCTGACCACCGAGGTCCCGATGAAACTCGCGCTTTCCGCTTCGGCGGTGGGTGTGACCGTGATCTCACTCTCCTCCCGGCTTTTGGGAAACAGAATCATCTTGGCGCCGATGGCCACCAGAATCAGCGGCCAGAAATTCCGAATCGTCTCCCGGAAACTCAGCAGGTCGAGCCGGTCGAGCAGCATGAGCGATCCGAACAAAATCAGCATGCCGCCCCAGAATAACCGGCTGCCGGCACTCTCAGTTGCGCTCATCTCTCTCTCCACAGCAATTCCATCATGATCGTTTGGCCTGAAACCACTTGGCAATCTCTTTGGTCGATTTCGTGTTCAAGACATCGGTCCGGCGCAGCCAGCCCTTGCGGGCAATGCCCACGCCGTAGAAAATGTCCGCGATGCCCTCGCGGTCATGGGCATCGGGATTGACGCTGATCAGCACGCCGTGGTCGCGCGCGTACTTGACGTGACGCCAGTCCAGATCGAAGCGGTGCGGGCTGGCGTTGATCTCGATGCTCACGCCCAGCTCGGCAGCGGCTTCGATCACGCGGTGGTGGTTGATGGGATAACCGTCACGCCCGAGCAGCAGCCGGCCGGTGGGATGGCCGAGAATTCGCACCGCGGGATGCTGCATGGCTTTGATCAACCGCTGTGTCGCTTGCGCCTCGGTCATGTTCATGCTGCTGTGAATGGAGGCGACCACAAAGTCGAAACTCGCCAGCACTTTGTCGGGATAGTCCAGCCTGCCGTCCGGCAGAATGTCACATTCCGTGCCTTTGAAAATGTGAAAGCCTTTCAGCTCGGCATTGAGGCGGTCGATCTCCTTGTGCTGCTGCTTGACGCGCTCCGGCGACAGTCCCTGGGCATAAGCGACCGACATGCTGTGATCGCAAATGCCGAGGTACTCGAAGCCCAGCGCCCGGCACGCCTCCGCCATCTCGGCCAGTGAATTCGCGCCGTCGCTGTAGGTGGAATGGCAGTGCAGCACCCCGCGCAGATCTTTTTTCTCCACCAATGCGGGAATCTCGTGCCGCAGCGCCGCTGCGATTTCGCCCATGTCTTCCCGCAGCTCGGGCGGCACATAGCTCATGCCGAGCGCTGCGAAAATCGCGGTTTCATCTTCGCAGCGAATCAACTTCTCGCCCTTGAACAAGCCCCATTCACTCACCTTGATGCCGAGCTTGAGAGCGTGACTCCGCATCGCGATGTTGTGCTCCGCCGAGCCGGTCAAGTGATGGAGAAGATAAGGAAATTCCTTGTCGCTTGCCAGCCGCAAATCCGCCTGCATGCCGCTTGCCAGCAGCACCGTGCTTTTGGTATCGCCCTGGGCAATGACGCTTTGCACGCCGGGCAGCGCCGTGAAAAACGCCATGATCGCCGGCCGGTCGGCCTCTTTGCAGCTCGCGACAATGTCGATGTCCTTCACTGTCTCCCGGTGGCGGCGCAAGCTTCCGGCCAGCTCGGCGCGGATGACTTTCGGGTGCTTTTGCACTGCTTCGAACAAAGGCCGCGCCGATTGCTCCGCATGATGGTAGAGATGCCGGCTCGCATACCGCCGGACCTGCTCGATCCCGTCCAGCAAGTTTTGCTGGCTCTTGGCGCTGAAGCCCTCCAGCTTGGCGACGCGATTCTCCCGGCAGGCTTTCTCCAAATCGTTGATCGAGGCCACGCCCAGTTCGTCCAGCAGTTTTTTGACTTTTTTAGGGCCGAGGCCGGGAATGCGCATCAGCTCCATGATTCCCGGGGGAAAGGAGCGGCGCAGGTCTTCGTAGTATTTGAGTGTGCCTGTGGTCACCAGTGTGGTGATCTTCTCGGAAATCGCCTCGCCGATGCCTTTGATTTCGCGCAAGCGGTTGCCTGCGATCAGCTCGTGCAAATCTTCGGAAACGCCGCGCAGGGCGCGCGCCGCATTGCCGTAGGCGCGCGTCTTAAAAGGGTTTTCACCCTTGAGCTCGAGCAGGGTACCGATTTCTTCGAGAATCTCGATGACTTGTTTCTTGTCCATAGAGATTTGTTCTCACCGTGTTAAGGTTGGCGTTGGATCTCAGCCTGCAGCGTCCGCGCGGGTTGATACTGCGGCGTCCGCGCCAGAATTCTGGCCAGCAGGTCCTGCGCCCGCGGGCCGTCTTGCAGAAGATGCCAATAGAATTTGGCAATTTCAACTCCCTGCTCCGGCTGCAGACGGCGCTGGCGCTCTGCCTGTTCAAGCCGCGCATAGACACGGCTGGTGTCTCCCGCCTGCCAGTAATAGTGGGTAACTTGCAGCGCCGCCTCGAAGTTTGGAAACGGAAATTTCGATTCCGGCATGAGTTGCTCGAGTCGCTGCAGCAGCGCGCGCGCCGGTTCCAACTCGCCGCGTTGCAGCGCGTGCCGCGCCAGGGCGAGGAAGTGAATGCGGTAGCTCTCCGCCAACCCGCGCTCCAATTCATCAAGAGAGACTTTGGGATTTTCGAGATTGCGATAGCGGTAGACCGCGAGCACATTTTTCGCCAGCAGCTCCGGTGCTTCGGTGTTGCCGGCCACCGGCAGCAGCCGGCGCGCCATGCCCTCGTTGCGCAGAAACGGCTGCAGTCCAGGGAGGTTGCTGTTGGGAACGTTGAAGCCGAAATACACCGGCCGTTGGAATTGATTGGCGGAAATGATTTCGAAAATCAGCCGATCTTGCGGCCGGATAAACCGGCTCTGATAGGTTGGACTCACCACGATCGACATGGTGTGGGGCTGCCGGGCAGAATCGGACGCTGCCGCATCGGCAACACCTGTGGAGAACTCACGCAACGCGGCCAGGTTGGTGATGGGAATGTGGATCATCTGCGGCTCGGGCCAGGGCCACAGCCGGAGCGAGTCGATCTCGCCGGAGCGCAGGTGGAGCGGCACTTGGGGCGGCCGCGTCTGCAATTGCCGCACATACCAGGGCGTGTTCAACAAGCTGAGATTGATGATGCTCACGTCGCGGCGAAAGCGCTCGACCTGCTGCAGGTACCACAGCGGAAACGTATCGTTGTCGCCGTTGGTGAAGAGAATGGCGTTGGGCGCGCAGGTGCTCAGCACGTTGTGGGCATAGTCCGCGGCGGTGTAGTTGCCTTTGCGATCCTGGCGGTGAAAATTGTGTTGAAAGAGATTGATTGGCACCGCCAGCACCAGCAACGAAGCCAGCCCGAGTTGAATGATGGTCAAGCGGTATTGCGCCGAGGCCGCCTTTTCAAAGAGCGCCTGCGCGCCCATTCCAATCCAAATCGCAAAGGCCAGATAGGAACCGACGTAGGCATAGTCGCGCTCGCGTGGCTGGCCCAGCGGCTGATTGAGATAAAGGACGATGGCGAGGCCGGTCATCACAAACAGCACGGCCACCAGACTGGCGCCGCGCGGGTGGCGCCGGAAATGATAGAACATGCCGGCCAGGCCCAGCAGAAAGGGCAGGCCCCAGAGCCCATGCCACTGCAGCGTGCGGTGCTGCTGCGCGGGATTGCCGCTGCGTCCAAAGAACTGCCAGCCCAGGTAGCGCACGTACATCTCTTCGATTTGATAGTCCCACAATGGCGCCTTGCGAACCAGCACCTGCGTGAACAAGTCTGCGCGGCCGTACTGCTCGCGATTGAGATAGCTCACGAGCTGCGTCCAGTTTTGGGGATCGTTCTCGTCGATCGCCGGATCGAGATTCGAGCGAATGAAGACGGTCAAGTAGGTGGAATAACCCAGCGTGATCAAAAACAGGCCGAGCACAATCAGCTTCGCGAGGGGAAATTCACGACGGCCGGCAGCGACCAGCACCATGACCAGGCCGCACACCAATGCCAGCGCGCCGCCCAGTTTGGCCATGGGCGCGAGCAACGGCATGCCCTGCAGACTGCCGGGCAGCAGAAACCAAATCGCCACACCCAGCAGCAGCATCAAGCCGAGCCACTTGCCCCAGGTCCAGGGCCTGGTTTCAAAATACACCAGCAACAGCACCGCCGGCATGGTCAAGACATTGAGCAGATGCACGCCCACGGCCAGGGCGATGAGATAAACGGCAAGCACGAGCAGGCGCAGCGCGGGCAAAGTGGTTGGCGCATCGGCCCAGCGCAGCGCCAGCCAGATCACCAGTGCGGTCAGGCAGGTGGAAAGCGCATACACTTCTGCTTCCACGGCGTTGAACCAAAAGCTGTCGCTGAAAGCCAGCGCCAGGCTGCCGATGAGAGCGGCGGCGACTTCCAGACCGGCGGAAACCTTGCGCGAGCCGGCGCGAATGAGGCGAAGGATGATCAAGTAGGTGAGCAGCACCGTGGCGGCGCTCGCCAGGGCGGAGATGAGATTGACGCGCCAGGCGATTTCTCCGCCCAGCGGCAGCAGCGTGAACAGCCGGCCGAGCAGCAGGTAGAGCGGCGCGCCCGGCGGATGGGGCACACCCAAAATATAAGCGCACGCGATGAACTCGCCGCAGTCCCAAAACGAAACCGTGGGCGCCAGCGTGCGCCAATAGGCGGCGAAGCTCAACGCGGTCGCGAGCAGGCCGCCGAGAGCGGTGAAAGAGGAGCGGGTGGGTGGCGCAGAAAGGTTCGACATGCGGTGCTGTTCCCGTGCTCGTCGATCAGGGCTTGTGTCAAATCATTCCGTGCCGGCGCAATATCGTGAGCAGAAGCTGATCGTAGCGCTGCGCCAGCATTTGGTGGGCGAAGCCGACCCAGCCGATTTCCGCGGTGGCATGCGTTGGCCCGTCGAAAGGTTGGCCATTCGGTTGGCGAATCACCACGCCGGCCTCGTGCGCGATCAGCCAGCTCGCCAAGTCGTAGGGATGGGCGCAGAGCACCGTCGGTTCCGCGCGCCCCCGCCACTTCTGATTGAGCTGCGGCCGGATGTCAACCACCAACCGGTCCTGGCCGTGCATCAGTGCATACAACTGGCCGCCGGTCGAGAGATGCTGATCTTCAAACGCACCGGCTTGCGCTTCCGCGCCCCGGCCCAACACGGCAAACAGAAAATCCTCTTCCAGCGCGGCCACCTGTTTTTTGCCGCGGGGAAAGAGATTGACAAATGAGATAAAACTATGCTGAAAATCGGAGACGGGGCGGGCTTGCAGCGGGGCCATGGCAGAATCCTTCGTCAGCAGATTTTCACGCAGTTGGAATGCGCCGCTGCCGGGCGTGGCCCAGAGCGTGTCGGCTGAGCAGCACTTCGGCGTGGGAATCTCGGTCTGCAGGGAGAACAGCGCGTCCGCCAGTCGTGATTCCGCGCCCTTGTTGGGCAGGATGGTGGAGAGAATCCAGCCGCTGGATTTGCCATACATGACCAGCCGCGTGCCGTCGATGGGATCGCACAGCACGCGAAAATGCGGCGTGCCCCGGCCAAAGGAAATTTCCTCTCCCGATTCAAACTCGCCGACGAGCACAAAGGCCGGCGCTTCAGTTTGATGGGAATCGAGATAAGCCAGCAGGCTGTGCTCGGCGATGGTGTCCACGCCGAAGATAGTGTCCATTTCGGCTTGCGCTGCCACTGCGGCAAGCTCATGCGCTGCGTCCTGCGCCAGCGCCCGCCGCACCTCCGCCCGCATGTGTTGATGGGCGCGCCAGAGCAATTCCGCGAGCGCTTGGGCGGGCGAATCCCCCGGCAGATTGAATGTTGGGGGGTCAGCGAGGTTATAGCCGGAAGTCGTGCTCATGGCCGGGATGATAATCAAATCACCGGCCAAAAACAAGCGCCGGCAGCGAATCATCCTGCCGTACTCTCACGCAGCGGCGGCTTGCTATTCCAGCGCCGGGATTCTATATTGCCGCCGCGATGATCGAGTGGCGGAGACAGAACAAATCCCGCCAGTTCACAGCATGCGAATCCTGTAGATCCTGTTTATCCTGTCAAGGCTCTTGGGTTTTTTGTTCTGACGTTGAAAAGCTAATTGTCCAATTGCAGGAGGAATGATCTCATGTCGAAAGTCGATTGGTCTTATTTGCGGCCGAGTTGAAAGACTTGTGCCAAAACGCAAGAGTTTCTTGCGCAGCATAAACTCACGCCGGTCGAGCAAGTCAGCACCAAAACCGTGACGCTGCAGCGTCGGGAAGCATTGGCGCTCGCCCGCCAGGCTGACGAGCTTTACGCCACCAAGGGCCGGCAAGTCGTTCATCTTGATTTGAAAAAAGACAAGCCTGACGAGGCCACGCTGCTGGGCTTGCTGCTCGGCCCCACCGGCAAGCTGCGCGCGCCGGTGCTGCGCCGGGGCCGCACCCTCATCGTTGGCTTCGATGAGGCGACCTACAAACGTCTGCTGGCCAGGTAACAATACCGGTCTGGTTGCGCTGTTGTTCTCACCCAGGCTTTATCGAAGTATGCGTTTTCTCGCCGTGGTCAATCTGGCTGAAAAAGAGGAGGTGAGTCAATGAAGGTTCTGGTCACCGGTTCGACCGGGCTGATCGGCTCGGCGTTCATCAAAGCCCTGCATGCGCAAGGGCATCAGGTGGTGAGGCTGGTGCGCGCACCGCTCGCCAGCAGCGAGCCTGTGGTAAAATGGGATCCTGCGGCCGGCACCATTGACACGCCCGGCCTGGAAGGTCTCGACGCCGTCGTGCATCTCGCCGGTGAAACCATCGCCAGGCGCTGGACCGCGGCGAGAAAGCGAAGCATCCGTGAGAGCCGCGTGGCGGGCACGCGACTGCTGGCGCAAACGCTCGCCCGCCTGCAGCGTCCACCCAAAACGCTGATCAGCGCTTCCGCCATCGGCTACTACGGCGATCGCGGCGACACGGTCTTGCGGGAAGACAGCGGCCCGGGCACGGGATTCCTCCCGGAAACCAGCGTGGCTTGGGAACAGGCAGCGCAACCGGCCGCGCAAGCCGGCATTCGCGTGGCCCATCCCCGCACCGGCGTTTTGCTCACCACCGCCGGCGGCGCGTTGAAGGAAATGTTGCTGCCGTTTCGCCTGGGCGTGGGCGGCGTGCTCGGCAGCGGCAGGCAGTACTGGAGCTGGATTGCCTTCGATGACGTGATCGGCGGATTACTGCATGCCCTGCACAACGAGAATCTCAGCGGCCCGTTCAATCTCGTCGCGCCGCAGCCGGTGACCAATCGTGAATTCACCAAAGTGTTGGGCCGCGCGCTTTCGCGGCCGACGGTCATGCCGGCGCCGAAGTTTGCGCTGCGCCTGCTGCTCGGCGAAATGGCCGAAGGCCTGCTGTTCGCCAGCGCGCGCGTCGAGCCGGCCAAGCTGCTGGCCGCGGGCTATCAATTTCGCTATCCGGATTTGGAGGGGGCCTTACGCGCGTTGTTCAAGTGAAATCACCGCCGGTGGGCGTGGCATCTCCATTTAGTCAGTCAAGCTCCGGCCACACCGGCCGAAGGAACAATGCCAGCAATGCCAGCGCCGCCGGCACGCGCAGAATGTGGGCCGACCAAGCCGCGGTGTAGAACTCGATGGCCATCACCACCGCGGCGCTGACGCAGACCAACCAAAATCCCCACTTCCTCCAGAACCACAGCGCGATCAGGGCAGCGAGGCTGATCAGCGGACTCGTGGCGTAGATCTGCCAGAGCGCAGGCGTGAACTTGGGATATTGCGTGAAGAAATCCCCCCGCCTGCTCAGCCCCAGGTAAAGGCCAAAAAGATTGAGAATCGCGAGGAGCAGCAGGATTGCGGTCAGCGCCGGCGGTCGTTTGGGCCGGCGCCTGGTTGGCTGGTTGACAGAGAATGGCATGCGTTCGCGCGCCCTTCATTATGTGCCGCAGACGACTGCGCAATCATCGCCTGGTGCTGCGATGGTTTGCCGGCAGGAGGACAGAATGGAGAGGCGCCATCACAAACTCCCGGCGATGGCCGCTCTCCATCGTGTACACTTTGCTGCGAGGCAGAGGTTATACCCAGGCGGGAATCAACCCTTCACCAAACCGACGATGTTGCCCTCGGGATCTTGGAACAGCGCGAAGGTCACCATGTTGGGAATCTCGGTGGTCGGCATGATGGTCTTGGCGCCCAGGCTCTCGGCCTTCTTGAGGTAGGCGTCGGTGTCGTCGACTTGCATGTACACGGTAACGTAACCGGGCGCGCCGCCCTCGGTCTGGCCGATGCCGCCGCCGATGCTGCCCTTGCCGACTTCCGTGCCGTTGGTGATCGCCTGCACCAGGCCGTAGTTCATGGCCTCGATGTTTTGAATCTCCCAGCCAAACAGCTTGCCGTAGAAGCTCTGCAACTTCTTGGCGTCCTTGCCCATGATTTCGAAATGGACCACCGGTGCTGCTGCCATGTTTTGCCTCCTTTGATGGATGAGATGGTTGATGGAACTGTGTTGAGGGATGTCATTGCTCCGAGAATTGACCGCCGGGCCGGGGTCTCATGCTCGAGTTGCCGCGCGGGCGTGGATCATCGCACTGTTGACCTCTTCCCACCCACACGGGACTTCAGCCCTTCTATTAAATCTTTTCGACCGTTTCTTTGAGCTTCCGCCGCAAAAAGATAATCGACCGTCGCGAAAAACGGCGGGGCGCCGGCTTCCAGTCTGCCTGCCTGGCAGACAAGCTGTCTGCGCCGTGCTTATTGACGCGAGATCGTGAAAAACGTTGCAGCGCAAGCATTCAGCCGCGCGGATATCGTAGCGCAAGCTCACAGCCCAATGTCACCAACTTTCAAGGGTGAATCCGTTCCAACCTTGGCTGAGCCAAGGTTTTGTGATCGTTTGTGTGGCGCGGATTCACCGGAGGCATTCCACGGCGCGGTCGTGGAAAGAGCCTCGCCGAAAAGTTAGTGGCATTGAGCTGACAGTCTGCTCGTAGATAAACTGCCTGCGCCACGTTTTCTGAAAAGAGATCGCGAAAAAGGCTGTAGCACAAGCTCCCAGTCCGCCCGCAGCGAAGCCGTCTGCGTGACACTTCCTCACTGGCGAGCCGACCATCCGCGCCAGGCGGAATCACCGACGGCAGCCGCCTGCGCAAAACGGCAGATAAACGCAAACCCGCAGCGCAAATGCAAATCATTTCTGCTGAACGGCAAGCAAGCAAAGAAAAGGCTTGGCGTCTAAAGGAGTTTTTACTATTATTCCCCGCAAGAGACGGGCAGGACACGCGGCAGGAGGGTGCCCATTTCACTGCCGGCGCGAGCGGCCGGCGGATATTCCCCCAGCAGCATGTTTCTCATTCCTACAACCCACGAGTTCGACTTTGACCGCCACTGGAATTTTGGAAATCGAGGCGAAAGGCTTCGGCTTTTTGCGGCAAATCAAGAGCAATCTCAACCGGTTGCCCAATGATGTTTTCATTCCGCCGCCAATGATTCAAGAGCATGGCCTGCTGGCCGGTGTCGAGTTGGAAGTCACGGCGCAGCAGGAAAAAGACGGCAAGGTGCGCGCCCAAAGCGTGCAGGCTATTCAGGGCATGCCGCCGGCCGCTTGGCAGGCGGTGCCGCGGCTGGAAGACTTGCCTGCGATTTCGCCCCAAAAGCCGATTTGGCTCGAGCGTGAACCCACGGGGCACAGCCAGCGCCTGGTTGATCTCTTTGCGCCGCTCGGCGAAGGCCAGCGCGCCTTGATCGTCGCGCCGCCGCGCTCCGGCAAGACCATGATGCTGCAACACATCGCCGCCGCCATCGCAGCCAACCAGCCGGAACACCAACTCTACGTGCTGTTGCTCGATGAAAGGCCGGAGGAAGTCACCGAGTTTCGGCGCAGCATTCGCGGCCAGGTTTTCTCCAGCAGCTATGATGACAACCTTGGCAACCACCTGCGCCTGGCGAAGCTGGTGCTGGAATTCGTCAAGCGCCGGACCGAAGCCGGCAAAGACGTGGTGTTGCTCATCGATTCACTCACCCGCACCGGCCGCGCCTTCAATGCCGGCCAGCAGGGCAGCGGCCGCCTGATGACCGGCGGTCTCGATGCCCGCGCCCTCGAAGTCCCCAAGCGGATTTTCGGCGCCGCGCGCAAGATCGAACACGGCGGCTCGCTCACCATCATCGCCACCATTCTCACCGACACCGGCTCGCGCATGGATGATTTCATCTTCGAAGAATTCAAAGGCACCGGCAACATGGAGCTGGTGTTGGATCGCAGCTTGGCGGAAGAGCGCCTTTATCCCGCCATCAATCTGCGCTCGAGCAGCACGCGGCGCGAGGAACTGCTGTTTGGCGAGGCCACCGTGGCCCATCAAAAACTGCGGCGCGCCATCAATGATCTGCCCCCCAAAGAAGCCCTGCAAAAACTGCTCAAGCTGCTGGCCATGTTTCCCACCAACGCAGCGCTGTTACGGGAATTTTCCAAATGAAGCCGGGGCCGCCGCACTGCCCCGGGCATTGACCCTGCCGGAAGGAGGACAAGCGTGAAGCTGTGGCGCACGAGCCTGACGTTCATCAGCGGCCTGAACGAGAAAGTGGGCGCCGCTATCTCCTGGCTCACCACTGTGATGATGCTGTTGGTCTGTTTCGACGTGTTCACCCGCTACCTGCTCAAGCGCAGCAGCGTGGCCGTGCAGGAGCTGGAATGGCATCTTTTCGCCGTCATCTTCCTGCTCGGCGCAGGTTTCACCCTCAAGCACAACCGTCACGTGCGCGTCGATCTCTTCTATGCGCGCCTCACGCCCAAGGGCCGCGCCTGGATCGACCTGCTCGGCAGCCTGCTGTTTCTCCTCCCGTTTGCCGCGTTGATCATTTGGACGTCCTTCACCTTCGTCAAGAATGCCTTTCTCATCAGCGAAACCTCGCCGGATCCCGGTGGGCTGCCGGCACGCTTCTTAATCAAGGCGGCCATCCCGGTCGGCTTCGCGCTCCTGTTGCTGCAAGCCCTGGCGGTGGCCGGTGAAGCCCTGCTCGTCATCCTGGAACTGCCCCTTCAGCCGCGGGAGAAGAAGAAATGAATGAAGCCGCCGCGGTGCTGCTCTTCCTGGTGCTGTTTGCCTTGCTGCTGCTCGGATATCCGGTGGCGTTCACCCTGGGCGGGGTGTCGCTGATTTTCGGCGTGCTCACCTTCGGGTTGGACTTCTTCAATCTGCTGCCGCTGCGCATCTGGGGCGTGATGACCAACTACGTGCTGCTCGCCGTGCCGCTGTTCGTTTACATGGGCGTGATGCTGGAGAAATCCGGATTGGCGGAAGACCTGCTGGAAACCATGGCCTTGCTCTTTGGCCGTTTGCGCGGCGGCTTGGCGATTTCCGTCATCATCGTCGGCGCGCTGCTGGCCGCCACCACCGGCATCGTGGGCGCGACTGTGGTCACCATGGGTTTGCTGAGCCTGCCGACCATGCTCAAGCGCGGCTACAGTCCGGAGCTGACCACCGGCACGATCGCGGCCGCCGGCACGCTCGGTCAGGTCATTCCGCCGAGCATCGTGCTGGTGCTGCTGGGCAGCATTCTCAATGTCCCGATCGGCGATTTGTTCATCGGCGCGTTTGTGCCGGGCCTGCTGCTCGTCGTGTTTTACTTGTTGTGGATCGTGATTGTCACGCGCATCAGACCGCAGGCGGCGCCCGCCATGCCGGCGGAGGAGCTGGCGCGCTTTCGCGGCGCGGCCATGGCGCGCAAAGTGACGGTGGCTTTCCTACCGCCGGTTTTCCTGATGATTGCGGTACTGGGATCGATCTTCTTCGGCATTGCCTCGCCCACCGAGGCCGCGGCCGTCGGCGCCTTGGGCGCCACGGTGTTGACCCTGCTGCAGAAGCGTTTGAACCTTGCCACCTTGCGCCTGGTGATGCGCGAAACGACTTATCTCACCAGTATGGTCTTCATCATTCTCGTCGGCGCCACGGCTTTCGGGCTGGTGTTTCGCGGCATGCACGGCGATCGCTATCTCACCGAGCTGATTCTGAGCTCCCATCTCAGCCCGCACGCCTTTCTGGCGCTGGTGATGGTGGTGGTGTTCATTGCCGGCTTCTTCATCGACTTCATCGAGATCATCTTCATCATCGTGCCGGTGGTCGCGCCGATCTTCGTGAAGATGCAGGTGGATTTGTTGTGGCTGGGCATTCTGCTGGCGCTGAATCTGCAAACTTCGTTTCTCACCCCGCCGTTTGGTTTCTCGCTGTTCTATCTCAAGGGCGTCGCGCCGATCACAGTGACAACGATGCACATCTATCGCGGCGTGGTGCCGTACATCATCATCCAGCTTCTGATGCTGCTGCTAGTGATCTTGGCGCCGCAACTGGCCTGGTGGCTGCCGAAATTCATGGGGCAGTGAGGGCTGTGGCAGAATCAGTCCCGCACTGGACTCTCTGCCGCAACGCTGCCGCTGTGGTGAATCCCGCTTCCAAGGCGTTGCCCTTCGCACCTACCTGCCGCCCCGTGGGGATGTTCGGATCGCATTCCCTCTATCTTGCCTGAACGAAATCAAAATGCGGAGAGGTCTCGGCAAGTCACGCCCTCGGGAATCCCTCGATGTGGGGTTCCTCACCGAGGCCTAAGCCCTGCAAGGGCGAAATGTGATAGCGAAGGGCAACGCCCTGGATCGAACGCCACACCCTCGTTTTCCAGCCCCGAAGGGGCAGAATAAACCCGCCGGCTGTGATCAGCAATCCCAAACCTATCGTTCATCGCTTTCGTGGTTGTTCGACTTCAAAAGCGCGAAATATTCCTCCTAAAACGATTTGGTGCGGTGGAGTGCTTTCTGGTTTGCAGTGTCGCGCTTCCATGCTGCAATATTTGTGTGTTCTATTCCCGCAAATAGATAAAAACGGCCGGTCGACACCAGGCCTGTTTCGCCCTCGGGGGATTCATTTTCCAGCATTCTCTGATCAGACAAAGCGAACCGCCTTTTTTCGTTTTGCGCGCATCTTCTCCGGTACAGGGTCACATCCTCAATTGCGCAATCATGCCAGCGCCGGGGAGGATGCGTGCAGCATGGCACAGGAGGCCACGGCTCTTCAGGCCAACGAAAAGCGCAATAGCCTCTCTCACCGTTTGGCTGCATTCATTCGAACAAACACAACAGCGCAGAGATCCCATCCCCAAAGACGCAGCCTCACCGCCCTCAAACAAAAAACGTCCGGACGCTGGCTGCGCCCGGACGTTGAACCGGAATCAAACGCGCTCGCTTTCACCTCGAAATGCGGATCCTCCGCGGATATCATCCTGAAAGGACCTTGTGAAGTATTAGCCTCTGCGCCGAGTTGTTCATCCTGAGAAGATCTCGTGCAGAACCCGGCACCGCTGAGTCATTCGCCAGAATCCCAACTAAATCACAAGGCCAGGCTTCCACAAAAGCCGTGGTGACTGCGCCCGCGATGAAGTCTCCTAATTGAACAAATACCGCAATCCCACCTGAATCTGCCAGCGCGAATTCAGGCCGGCGTCGTCGATGAAGGTCTCGGACGGGCCGGTGAAATTGAAGATCGGCTCGCCGGTGCCGTCAAAACCTGCCAGCCGCAGCGGTGAGGTCGCCGAAGCGCTCGCCACCTTGCGCACGCCCCAGCTCGAACTGATCAAATTCGGAACGTTGAGCACGTCGACGCTCAACTGCAGGGTTTGCCGCTTGGCGCCGGCATTGAAGGAAAAATCCTGCAACACGCGCAAATCGACGTTGTAATACCACGGATTCACCGCGCCGAAGCGTTCCGAAATCTCGCCGCGATGCTTGCTCAAGTACTTGTCCTGCGCGATGAAGGCGTTCAGCGCATTCCACTGTTCCTGCGCAGAAATCGTGCGGCCGCCGGCGTCGGTGTAAGGCGCCAGATTAATGTCATTCTGGTTCGCCGGAATGTAGATCAAGTCATTGCCGCCCTGGCCGTCGCCGTTGACGTCACCGGAATAGAGATAGGAATAGCGGTTGCCGCCCGAGCCCGCGAAGCGATTGCCCTCTGCCACTTCCACGAACAAGCCGAAATGCGTGGCGAGACTGCTCGACCAGGTCTTGCGATACGTCGCGCTGCCGACAATGCGATGGCGCTGGCCGAACTCCGAGTAGCTCAGCTCCGGCAGATTGGGATTGCCTTGCACCGGCTGATTCTGCCAGAGCACGCTGGCAATTTCAGTGGATTTCAACTGGTTCTTCGCCTGCGTGAAGCTGTACGC
This sequence comes from bacterium, assembly GCA_023150945.1. Lineage (NCBI taxonomy): Bacteria > bacterium. The sequence continues at coordinate 520,309 of JAKLJX010000001.1, forward strand.
CACGTTGGTGTTCAGGCCGCTGCTGAAGTTCTTGCGCAACTGCGCGGTCACGTTGAGATTGTAACCGTCGCTGGTGTTGTCGATGACGTAGATGCCGGCGCCGCCATCTTTGTTAATCTCATAAGGATTAGGGCCACCAGTGGGAGATGCGCCTCCGTAATACGGCCGGCCGTCGCGCAGGAACCGCTGGGGCGCGACGAGATCGGCATTGCGCATGAACACGGCGTTGATGTCGTTGCCATAAACCACTTCCAGCGTGCCGAGCATGTCGCTGGGCAACTGCTTGTCGAGGGCCAGATTGGTGACCCAGACTTGCGGAAACTTGAAATCCGGATCCATGGCGTTCAAATCGAACGACTGCTGCAGAATGGCATCGCTGCTGGTCTTGTGTGCCTCGGGGACCGTGGTGACGGTCGGATAGAGATTCGGATTGGCGCCGGGGTTGGAGATCACGTTGCCGACCCACACGAACGGCACGCGGCCGGTGAAGATGCCGGTGCCGCCGCGCAGTTGCAGCGAGCGGTCGCCCATCACATCCCAGTTGAAGCCCACGCGCGGCGAGAACAGCGGCTTGGCGCCCGGCAGCTTGCTTTGATCCACCTTTTCCGGATTGCCCTTTTCATCCAACGCGGTCAAGCCGCGGGAAAAAGGATTGTCCACCGGATCGGTGAAGTACATCGGAAAATCGACGCGCAGGCCGTAGGTGAGGTTGAAGAACGGCGACACTTGAAACTCATCCTGCGCATAGACGCCGAGCTGGCCGACGTCGATGTTTTCGCCCTTGATCGGCCCCGTGCCGATCAAACCTCTGAAGTTGAAGGGACCGCCGGGCCGGTTGGGATCGGTGAGCGTGAAGAATTCCTCCAGCGAGGAGAAGGTCGTGCCGATGCCGGTGACTGGCGGCAGGAAAAACACGCCGTGGCGGAAAATGTTGAAGGCGTTGAAGAACGAAAAGTACTCGAAATTCGCGCCCACGGTGAAAACGTGCTTGCCCGAGAAAACGCTCAGGTTATTGGTGAATTGCAGAACGTCCTGATCCAAAATGTTGTGAATCGAAAACGGCTCATGGCCCACGGTGGTGTAGGTCACGCCGGCTTCGCCGATCTCGATGGTGGGAAAGTCGGAGCTGAACGGCTCACGAAAATCGCGGAAGCGGTTGTAGCTCGCGAAAAAGCGGTTGGCCAGCTTGTTCGAGCGGCTGTTCAACTCGAACGCGAAGGAGTGCAGCTCATTGTTGATGGCATAACCGGAGTTTTGAAACGGCAGGCTCGCTTCGTTGGGGCCGCGGCCGGTGTTGTTGAAGCTCAACACGAAAGGATGCGGCGGCAGGTCACGCACCGCGTCCAGCAGGTTGTAGCGCAACGTGGCGGTGTGATGATCGTTGACGTTCCAATCCAGCTTGGCCAGCAGTTTGTTGTTGTCGGTTTCGTGAATGAAGCCGTCGTAGGCGCCGGGATCATAATTGTACACGCTGATCATGCGCTGGCGAATCTGATCCAGCACCGAGGCCTGCACGCGCGAAACGCCGAAGCCGGAGGTGCCGCGGTTCGCGACGAAATTCGTGCCGGGATCATCGCGGCGCTCGAGCTCGCCGTTCACGAAGAAGAACAGCTTGTTCTTCACCAGCGGCCCGCTCACCGTGAAACCGGATTGGTTGAAGGCCAGGTCGGGATTGGCAATGACTTTTTCGCCCCGCACTTTGTTGCCCAATAGATTCTCATTGCGCACGAAGCTGTACACCGAGGCCTTGAATTCGTTGGTGCCGCTCTTGGTGACGGTGTTGATGCCGGCGCCGGTGAAGCCGCCTTCGCGCACGTCAAACGGCGCAATCGAAACCTGCACTTGTTCGACGGCATCGTAGGGCACGGGCTCGGCATTGGCCTGGCCGCCGGGCGCGGGGTCATCGAGGCCGAAGGGGTTGTTGAAGTAAGAACCGTCGAGCGAGATGTTGTTGTACAGCCAGTTGCGCCCGCCGAAGCTGAAGTTGCCGTCGCTGCGCGGATCCAGGCGGGTGAGATCGCGCGTGCTGCGCTTCACGGAAGGCAGCACCACGACTTGCGCCGGTTTGATGAAAGTCGCCGCGCCGGTGCGATCGCTGTTCAAAACCTCGTCCTGCTCGGCGGACACTTCGATGCCTTCCATCGTCAGCGCCTCTTCCACGAGCTTGAACTCGAGATGCACGGTCTGGCCCAGGTTGAGAAAGATGTTTTCCTGCTTTTGGGCCCGGTAGCCGATCAGGTTGGCGGTCACGGTGTAGGGGCCGCCGACCTTCATGTTGGGAATGTTGAAGGCGCCGCCGGCGCGCGTGGCCGTGCCATAGCGCGTGCCGCTGGGTTCGTGAATCGCAATGACGGCAGCGGTGCCGGGCAGCGGCTGGCCCTGGCTGTCCGTAACATTGCCGCTCAGCGCAGCAGTAGTCACGCCCTGTCCCAGGGCGCGACCGGTGAGCAACGGCAGGATGCAGAGGCCAAACAACAGCACCGCTCCTGCCCACTGCAATCGAATCGGAGTGTGTCGCATACTCCTCTCCTCCTTTGGGGTGGTTGAACCGCGCAAGTGAAGTGAATGGTGCTCATAATTTGGGCAGGGGATTTCTCATTGTCAAGTCAAGTTTCGCCGAAGCGGCGCCGGCGAGGGTGCCGCAAGCGCGCAACGGCGCTGCGTTCCCGCCAAATAAAAAGGGCTGGGAGCAGACTCCCAACCCTTCATCTACTAGCCACCCTGTCGGATGGTTTTCAAAATCCGAGTTTCAGCGAGAATACGTTGGAATTGTCGAAGAATTCAACCTGACGAAAGGCGTAATCCAGATTGGCTTCCAGGCCGCCGAGGTTGAGCTGCAAGCCGGCGCCCAGGGTGAGGCCGTAGATGTAACGGCTTTCGCCGGTGACGTCTTCGCCGGCGGTGAAGGCGAAGCTGTAGCCGCCGCGCAGAAACAGCTTTTGATCCAGCGAGTATTCCATGCCGAGGCGCGTGGCATCGTCATCGAAGTTGTTGTCCTGATACAATGAGGTGAGCAGCACTGAAGCGCGTTCCCCCATCGGCAGGTTGTAGGCCAGGCCGATTTCGAGCGAGGAGGGCAGCTCGTCCTTGCCGGCGACCACTTGATAAGGCGAGCTGCCGCGCGCCACATCCTGGGCGTCGCCGAGGCGCAGCAGGTCGGTGCCGCCATATTGCATATGCGGCCCCACGTTTTTCAACGCAACGCCGAGGCTCAGGCCATTCACCGCCAGGAGCTGGCTGTATTGCACGCCGAAGCTGAACGCTAGGCCGGTGGCGCTGAGGCGGTCAATGGATTCCGAAACGATGTTGGCGGTGGCGCCGACGCCGACGCGGTCGGTGAGGGCGCGCGAGTAGGTCAATCCCGCGGTGATGAATTGCGGGGTGATGATTGCGCCGGTGCCGTCCGGGCTGTCTTCCGTGGTCACCGCGATATCACCGATGTCGAGCGCTTTGACGCTGAAACCCAGGGTGCCGAAGCCTTCGAACGCCGCGCTCACCGCCAGGTAGTTGACGTTGACGTCACCGATGTGCCGCATGTGCGAAAACATGGCGTTGGCCGAGCGCGTGGCGCGCGCCAGGCCCGCCGGGTTCCAGTGAATCGCCTCCAGGCCGCTGGCGATTGCAATCGCGGCACCGCCCATCGCAAGGTGGCGGGCACCCACCGGAATCAACAGCTCCGAAGCGGCGTTGGTGCCGGAGCGGCGTTCGCCGTCGGGTTGGTTCTGCTGGCTCCAGCCGCGGCCGCCCGCCAGGGCAAGCATCATTGCGGCCAGCAGAAATCGCTGCCAAACATTTTTCATGAGTCGTCTCCTTTGCGGAATCTAAACTCTCCTGACCCCTTGCGGATCGAAACGGCAGGCACGAGGCGGCCGCCGCTCGACCGCAAGGGGAGAGGAGAACATGAGAGCTGTCAGAAATTGCGCAGGAACTGTTCTTCCCGCACGATCGCCAGTTTGAGAATCTTGACTTCATTCATATCCGGCATTTCGAGGTGAGCCAGGTAAATGCCGCTGGCGGCTGGCAGCCCGCGCTCATTCTGCAGATTCCAGTTGAGAAACTGGCTTTCATCATCCTTGACGATGGTGCGCACCAGCACGCCCGCCAGCGTGAAAATGCGAATGGTGGCGCGCCGCGGCAGATGGCTGAAGGTGACGAAGCGGTTGAAGCGATTCAGCTCGGCACGATTGAAACCACGATAGGGATTGGGAAAGACGTTGATCAAGCTGAGATCCGCCTTGGCCGTCGCCAGGTCGCTGGTCGGCGCCTTGCTGCTGAAGGTGAATTTGTCGGCGGCGGTGTTCACGTTGGGCGCGATGAATTCGATACTGAAGGCCGCGCCCATCGGCTCCCGCGTGCCGCGTTGATCCAGCCACAGGTTCCACTGCACCGGGCCGCCGTCGGTGAGATGCACCGCCATGAAGTCCTGGCCGCCGGCCGTGGGATTCCAGCGATTGGGATCGTAATCGGTGTCGAGGATGTACACATAGTTGAACTGAAAATCGCCGTTGTTGAGGTTGACGCGGTTGGGATCATCCTCGGCATAGAGCTTGTGCAAATCCCACTGTCCGTTGCCGTCCCGGTCACGCACGACGATGTCGAGCTGGCGCGGCGGATCGGTTTCGATGTCAAAGACGCGGAACGGCACCACCGTCTGGCCGGTGAAGGCATTGAGCGCAAAACCGGCATAGAGATTGGCGACCTGGCCTGCGCCGGCCGGCAGTTGATACGGCTCGCCGATATCGTAGCGGCCGTTGCCGTTCAAATCAGTAAAGCTTTCCTTGGCGAAGAACTCCACGCGAATGTTGCGGTAACTGGCCGCGGCCAGATTGCTGCCGTTGAAATTCGCGCCCAGGAACGCCCCGCCGAAGAAGATCTCGCCGCCGTGACTGCCGCCGGTCACCCAGCGGTTGCCGTCCTCCTCGACGTGATAATCCAACCCGGCGAGCGGCGGACCCGCCACGATCACCTGCAAACCCTCGGTGATGAGATAATCGCCGTCACCGTTTTGATTGGTTTGATTCGCGAGCAGCACTTTGCCGGAAGTGACATTCTTGAGCTGCCAATGCCCGTTTTCGTCGAACGTCACTTCATACGAGGCTTCCTGCGTCCTGCTGGGATCCACCACCACCGGTGTCACGGCGCCGTCGCTGATGCCGCTGACGTGGCTGGCCGCCAGCGTGTCTCCGCGCACGGTCTGATAACGCACGCCCGGTTTGGTGGTCTGCGGAACCACCGTCACCACCGAGGGCGAACTCTCCAACGTGCGGGTGGTCAGGCCCGGCGTGCCGTTGAAGCTGTAGGCGGTGACCGCAAAGAAGTAGGTCTGGCCGTTGATCAGCAGCTTCTCACGCAGGCGGTCGCGCGCGATCACGAACGTGCGTTGAATGCCGCTGTTCCTGCCGATTTGCACCGGCAGCTCCAGCACCAAACCCGAGCCTTGGTCGAATGTTTCCTGCGCAATGGTGGTGACTTCATCAACCAAATCAAACGTGGCGAGCTTGATACCCTGGTTGAGCGACGCGCCCGCCGTGGGCAATTGATAGACATTGTAACCCTGGAAGGCGTAGCCTTTGTCAACCACGCCCTCAGTCTTGGCCACTTCCGTGGGATTCTCGCCCCAATTCAGCAGAATCTGGCCGTTGAATTCCGTGGCCGACAACACCGGCGGTTGCGGCGGCCGCGGCAATTCGAAGAGATTGTCGAAGGCCTCCTGGGCAAAGCGATCGGTGAATTTCAACACCGAGATGCTGGAGAGCCGGTCAGAGCCGAGCGCAGCCATCACCGCGACCACGACTTCCTGCGTGTCGCCCAGCGCCATGGTGAACGGCCCGGAGGCGAGCAGCAACCGGCGGTCACCAGGATTGGCATCCACCCAGCCTTCACCCGCAACCGGATCACCGGGCACGCGGAATTTGGTGACCGCGTTGCCGTTGGTGGGATCGGTCCACGGCTGGGCGGGATTTTCCGGACGCGGCCGGAAGCCGCGCAGCAAGTTCCACCACTGCAGCGTGCCGTTGTAATCGCCACCGCGCGTGGGATCGCTGTCGGTCTGCCCCGCGGCGAAATAGGCGAAGGTGGTCATCGGCAGGTTGCGGAAGCCGCGGCGTTTCTTCAGGCCGAAGATGGCTTCACCAGCGGGATCCGGGACCAGCGGGCCGGCAAAGAAATCGTAGCCGGAAGCCGGCGGCGGCAAACCCACCTGTGAGTAGTTGCCATCGGTGGAGACCGAGTTGTAGACGTAGCCCAGGCTCAAGCTCGTGTCGCTGCCGACGAAGTCATCGCCGGCTGCGCCGAGATCCGGATCAGCCCATTGGCAGAAGTACATGCTGTCGATCGTGGCCGTGGCGGGTGTGGTCGCCGTGCCTTTGTAAATCACCCGGAATTGTTTGAAGATGATGTTGCCCAGCGGATCCGAACGGCGATAGGCCCACAAGGTCAACTGCATCTCCAGGCCGATGGAGGGCGAGCCGTACATCGTTTGCACCGCGCTGGCATTGAGATCGTTGGCCACCAGCCACACCACTTGATCGGCGCCGGCCAAGCCGGGTTCATCCGCCTCCGGAAAGAGGATCGGCGAGCCGTCGGCATTGAACTGCGGCGTGTAGTGGCCGTCGCCCTCGGCATCATAGAACGGCGCGCCTTTGTGCGCCGGCCAGTCACGCCAATCATCGGCGTATTGCTGCCGCACCGCGGCGATTTGCGCCGCGGTCACCGCGGCCGCCGAGGTGACGTTGAGCTCGGCGGCATCCTGGCGCAAATCCGCGGTGAGATAATCGCGGCGAATGCGCCAGACACGATCGACATTGGCGAGATCGTTCACGTCTTCCGCCACGCCCGGCGAGAGAATCGCGCCGGGCACGGTGCCGAGGCTGAAGGTCTGGCCGCCGACGCGAATGGCCGGATCGCTGCCGTCATTCACCTTGCCGCCCCACACCAAACCGTCCTGGAAGATGGCGGCTGCGATGATGTTGCCGCGCGGAAAGTACAAGCCGGCGTTGCCGTCGGGCTGGTTGGCAGATTTGCCGTCGGAATAAATCCAGGAAGCCACCTGGCCGACGTTGACCAGGGTTTGGTTGGTCGTTCCCGCGGCCACTTTGGCCAGGCGTGCTGCCCGCTGCGGCGGGCGGCCGCCTTCCTCTTCTGCGGCGCGGGCTGGATGGGCGAGCAACGCCACTCCGGCCGCGGCGAGAAGAAATGAAAGGAATCGTTTCATCAAGAAATCCTCCAGATAGTCATGTCCCAATTGCCGGCGGCTGGCGCGACTGCACGCCGCAGCCGCCGGCCGGAAACGGGCGAAAGCAGGTGAGACTCAGAATTCCAATTTGGCGCCGAAACGAATCTGGCGCGGCGGACCGAGCAGTTGCAGGCCGATCACATCAGTCTCGCTCTGCGCGTAGTTGTCGCCGTTGCCATTGAGATTGATGGCGCGGTAGAGCGAAACATAGGGCTGCCCGCCATTGGCCGCGATGATCGCGCCGCTGAGATCGGGATTGTTCAGGAAGCCGTCGTCATAGGCATTGCCGGTGCGACGATAAACGTTGACGACATTCTTGCGATTGGTGAGATTCTGCACATACATGTAGAGATTGAGGCCGAGCTGGCCGATCGCCACCGTCTTGTCCAGCCGCAGATTGATGTCATAGTTCCACGGCGTGAGCGAGGCATTCACCGCTTCCAGCGGCCGGCGCGAGCGCGGATCGGTGATCTGGCCGCCCAGCGAGGCATCCTGCTGGCCGAATTCACCCTCGGAGCGGGTGTAGGGATGGCCGCTGCTGAAGTTGAGCAGCAGGTTCAATCCTAGGTTCTGCAGAATCGGTCCGCCGTCGCCCTTGGCAAAGCGATAGTCCACGCTCGCCGAGCCGCGCTGCGGCCGGTTGAAATCCAGCGGTGAAATCACCGTCGGAATCTCCTGCACCTGCTCGATGCCGGCAATCGCGGAGTTGGGTGCGGAGCCGGTGCCGAGCGAACGGGAGAAGGTGTAGTTCAACTGGCCGGCCACGCGCTTGGTGCGGCGCAGGGTGAGCGACAACTCCACGCCCGCCGTGGTGGCGAAATCACCGTTGACCAGCACGTTGTAATCACTCGCCGGCGATTGCGGATCGACCGTGATGCGCGAGATTTGGATCTGGTCTTCGATGTTCTTGTAGTAGGCGGTCAGGTCGAAGGCCGCGACTTCGCTGAATTGCTGGCTGAAGCCGATTTCGTATTGCGTGGTCTTTTCAGGATCGAGGCCCAAGCCGACCACGTCAGTGCGGAACGAAGTGCCGCCGGTGAAGATCGCGTCATACCATGCCGGCCCGTTGTAAAGATCGGTCAGGCGCGGCGGCTGCACGAACTTGCCGTATTGCAGATGGAACACGGTGCGGTCGGTGACCGGAAAGGCCAGACCCAGGCGCGGGCTGAGCTCCACCGCCGCTTTCTTCTTCACCAACTGGTCGACGAACAGGCCCTGGTTGGCGCGATCCCACGGTGGACGGGAAGGATCGGCAAACGTGAAGTCATCGTTATCCATCACGTCCAGGCGCAGGCCCATGTTGATCACCAGATCGCGCGCTTCGAATTTGTCCTGCGCATAGAAGGACAGGTAGTAAGGATGGCGCGGACCCTCGGGGCCGTCGCTGTTGACCTCGTTGCCGAAGGTGTCGTAGCCATAGGTCAGGCGTTGGGAAGCGCCCGACAGCGTGCGGAACGCGCCGGCCGCCGCCGCATCACCGGCCAGGGCGCGGCGGTAGATGTCGGGATTCTGGCGCGCCGCCTGCAGTTGCTGCCGCGTCCACTGCGTGCCCTGTTCATCGGCGGCAAAGCTGCGCGCGGTCCAGCGTTCATACGAGGCGCCCAGCTTGAGCTCATGGCTGCGGTGTTGTGTGCTGAACGCGAGCGAACCGCCGATATAGCCGCGCTTGTTCTTGAAATAATTCGCCGGCGTGCCGGGCGCGGTGAAATCGAAGCCGTAGATGTCGATCGACTGCGTGCCGCCGCGCCAGGGACTCAAGTTGTCGTTGTAGAACGTCACGCCTTTGCCGGCGTTCGCCGTGCTGTCCCAATAGGCCCAGAAATCATGCTTGAGCAGCGGGTCGTAGCGCACTTCCCGCCGGTCGAAGTAGTTCAAATTCACTTCATAGAACGAACGCGTGCCCAGCAGATGGGTGGCCTTGAGATTGACCAGCGCGGTGCTCAAATCCTCGATTTGGTTGCGGTCGAGATTGAACATTCGCGCCGCCAGGCTGCCGTAGAAATTGGGATCCGGTCCGGTCAAGTCATCCTGCCGCCGCCAGCTCAGCGACCCGCCCAACCGGACGATGAACGGCCGGGCGTCCCACACGATCGTGCCGTTGCCGATCCACTGATTGCGGCTTGCCGCCGGCGTCACATTGTCCTGCATCTTGATGCCGCGCTGCTGGATGAACGCCTCCAGCGCCGGGTCACGATTGGTGGTGAACACTAATGGAAAGTTGTGGCCATCGACGTAGGTGTCGGCGTGATTGAATTCGAACCCTTGCCAGAAGCGCGTGGCGCGGTCACGCTCGAAGATGTTTTGCGTCGCCAGGAAGAATTTGACTTTCTTGTCGAGCAGCGGCCCGCTCAGCGTGGCGGTGTAGTCGGTGTAGCCGTACGAGTAGGAGCCGAGAAACTTCTCGCCGCGGTCGACGAGATTGTCGGTTTCGGTTTGCACCGTGAAATGATAATCCGTGCCACCGCTTTTCAGGGTCTGTCGGATGATGCCGGCATTGGCGCCGCCGAACTCCGCGGTGTAGCCGCCGGCCTGAATTTGAAACTCCTCCAGCGCCTCCGGGATGACGGTGACGGCGTTGCTGCCGTTGTCGGCGTCACGGGCATTGGCGCCCTCGACGTAGTAGCCCACCTCATCGCTGCGGCCGCCGCGCACGTAAAGCCCGCCGTTCTGCGCCACCACGCCCGGCTGCAACGCAATGACGGCGTTGACGCTGCGCACCGGCATCTTTTGAAAATCTTCATAGCTCTGAATGCGCGTGGCATTGGTCGCGTTCTGATTCACCAGCGGCCGCTCGGCCACGATCGACACCCCGGAAATTTCCAGGGCTTCCGCGGGCAGGCTGAAATCCAACTCGGTGGTCAAATCCGAATTGACCCGCACATTGGAAATCGTGACCTCGCGGTACCCGATGAACGAGGCCCGCACTTCATACACTCCGATCGGCACGTTCACAACCACGTACTCGCCGTTGAGATCCGCGGCCGCGCCCATCGACGTTCCAACCAGCAGGATGGTGGCGTTCAGCAGCGGCTCACCGGTCTCGCGGTCCACCACCTTGCCTTTGATCTTGCCGGTGGTGCCGGCCAGCAACAGCGTCGGCAGCAGAACAGCGGCCAGAATGCTGCCTGGAATTCTTCGAAAGTTCATGCGACCTCCAAAACGAGTTGAGCAGGATTGGGAATCATGATGGGTTCGCTCCGCAACTCAGTCAGTTACCGATTTGATGGTCGTCGCGTTCGCATCTCCCAGAATGATGCTGGTATGGCTGGCGGAAATGCTGAGCGCCGAGGTGGCCAACACCGTGTTGCCGCCCGCGGCTTTGACTTCCATCGTGTAGTCACCGGCGGCGACATTGATGTAGTTCGTCACGGCTTTGTACGCCAGCCGCGTCGCCAGCACGGTGTCGGCGCCGGCGGTTACCGTAACCTGCGCCTCGAGGGCGGGATTGAAATTCGCCACCCGCAACACCCGCTGCGGTGAATCGAAGAGGCGGCGCTCCGTCAGGCGAAAGAACTCGCGCGGCGCGCCCGCTGCCGCAGGCAGCAGCACGACGGTGCCGCGCAGGTTGGTCGACATGGCCACGAACTGTTTCTCGCCGTTGGAGAGCGCCACTTCGCGGCTGCCCGCGGGAAACTGTTTGTGCGCCAGCTCACCGGCAAAAGCCAGCGTGCCTTGTTGGATGCCGTCGACCGCCACCTGCACGCTCGCCAGGTCCGTGGCCGCATGCAAAAAGCGAAACTCGGCATTGAACTCGGGCGGGGTGGGGCCGGTCGCAGGCACATCCGCGCAGCCCAGCAGCAATGCCGCACATGCCAGCATTGCAATGCCGAGCCTGATTCGCGAAGGATGCATGGAGCCTCCTTTCCAGAGTTGAAATGAATAAGTGAGAGCCTCAGGTGCGCGGCTTCCCGCACCCGGCGGCGCCAGACAAATGCAGGCATGCTTCTCTTGCTCGTGAAAAAAAGCAAGCACGCGCCGGCACGCCGGAGCGCGAGCACGCCACGCCGACTGCGAATGAAAGTCGCGATTTATGAAAGGGAAGGTGTAAGAGGCAGGAGGGCGAAAAAGAAATGCTTGCCTTTCGCAGGCAAAGGCTATATCTTTTCCGCGCGTTGTTGAAGGGCCACCGTGCCCCTTTACACCAGCTCGTTGAGAGTTGCCGCTCTCAGCGAGCTTTTTTATTTTGGTTCGGCTCGCAAGGCCTCAGGTGCTGATTGTGATCCGCCGCCAATACAATTTTCTCTTTTGACAATCGTTGCGCGATTTTTCCTCGACGCTTTCTGCATGCAATGTGTTGTTCCCGTACTGGCAAACGATATGCCAGTGGCCCAACAGCCGCCTGCAAGCGATTCATCTCCCACAAAACCCAATCTTTCCGAGAAAATGCCTGGAATTTTTATGCAGATTTATGCATTCACGACGTGCATGAGCTTGCATGGTTGCGGTCTTGCTGCCCGGAACGGCGGAGAAAGTTGCGTGACTGTTGCGCTTCAGGGCATGAACACATTTTTGTGTTTGCAAGAAGACGAGAGCCAGGCGGGAACGTTGCACGAATGCCGACAAGTAGAAGAAAGGTGTGCGGATTACTTCTTGGTTTCTTACAGCAATTTCTGTTTGCGTGAAGCGATATTACTCTCTCTGAAACCGCCGTGGTTCGTATTGACTTGCCTGCCGGCGCAAAGGTTGAACCAGCAGGTGGGATGACGGAGGCGATGACGCTGCATGAAAAAGCGCTGGCGACTCGATTCCTGTCAATCCCGTTTCATCTTATCAAAAAGATGAGTTCTAGATCCGGCATCGTCGTCACGCCAGCAGGGCAAACCGCCAATGGCTCGTGTGACAGGATTTGCAGGAGCCAGGATGTCAGCGATTTTCGCCGGCGTGAAGGTCGAACCGGCAGGCGAAATACCAAGGGCAAGAACTCTTCCTGCAAATAGAAAGTGCTGTAGAGTGAAATCGTCGCTTCAAAGGCAAGAAATTTCTCCAACGGATTGAAACAACCCAGCGGATAGAAAAATATCCGTTGAGTTGTTTCAATCCGTTGACGTTTTCTCTTGTGTTGCGGTTAATCCGCGTTGGGAGGGAATTCGGTTCCATCCGAAGACGTTCCGACCTCGACTGAGTCGAGGACTCCAAAACATTGGGGGCCGTGTAAATTCCGGGGGTCTTGATGAAACGGCCAAAGCCGTTGCAGAAGTACTTCTATGAACAGGCGGGAATTCCGTGCGGAAACGAATGAGAGATCCTTGCGAACCGGTGCGGCTTTGCGTTTCGACGGGAATGCCATGGCACAGACAAATCGCCCCCCAATTCGCCGGATGAGATTCATTTCATTCACAAGCAAGCCTGTGACGAAGGGGTGACACCGGGCCTGCCGCAACAATTCCTCACCGCAGGCTCATGCTGCCATCGCGGTGAATGACAAAGACCGTCTTGCCGTCACCGGCCGGCAGCACGCTGCCATTCCTGCCATCGAAAAAGCGCAGCTCCAGAAACTCCCCTTTCAAATCAAAGCGCGCGAAGCCGTGCTTGCTTTTGCCCTTTTCCTTCACGTTGTCATTACGGTCGAAGCTCTGCCACCAGGTGAATTCATGCGCCGCGGGATTGGCGGCCTTCACCCGGCTGAGCTTGGCGCCCGCGCCCGAGCCGACGTGCACGCGCGGGCCGCCGGCATTCGCCTGCGGCCGGTAGAGCAACTGCAACACGTGCTCGTGCCCGGCAATCACCGCCTGCACGGTTACGCCGCTGGCCGCGATAGCAGCCTGCAGCGCCCGCACATAGACCTGATACTTGGGCGCGCAGGTGTCCTCGGGATCGAGCAGGTTCAGCACATAATCGGCGGCATTGGAATCCTTGCTGCAGGGGTTGAGGTAGGCCACCGTTTCGTTTTCGTCGTCCCAATGCTTGTAGCCGCCATGCGGACCGAGCGAATGAAACGGATGATGCACGAACAACAATCGCCACTTGACGCCGGCCTGCTCTTTGTGCGCCGCCAGCAGTTGCCGCAAGCTGTCGAGTGCCGGCTGCCAGGTGGTGGTGTCGGTGCGCAGCGGCCGCGCGGAGTCGAAGAAGATCATCTGAATCTTGTTGGTGTCCGGGCCATAGAGCGCCGCGCGCGGCAGGCTGTCAATGTAAGTCCAAACGGGAAGGCGGCGCGCGCGCTCATTGCCGCGGCTGCTGATGCCGTAGGGCGCGGTCTGCACGCGGTAAAGATTCAGCGGCAGTTTGAAATCAACCGCCAAAAAGGCGTAATAGTCGTGATTGCCGGCGAGCGCAAAGACATTCTCGCGGCCCAGACCCTGCAACACCTCCTCGAATGGGCTGAGCATGGCATTGACCTTGTCCTGTACTTTTTCGCGCGGCCCGTTGAGGCCGATGGGATAGAAGTTGTCTCCCAGGAAAATCAGCGACTGAAAGCGATCCTGGCGAAACATCTTGCGTAATGCCGCCGCGTTTTGCTCCAGGGGTTTGTCGCGTTCGCCGGTGTCGCCGATCGCGACAAAGGAAAAATCAGCCTCCGTAGGCTGGAAATCGACGAGAGCAGGGCCGCACGAGAAAACCCCAAGGCCGGTGAGAAGAAGCAGTGCAAGAGAGTACTTCACACGATGATTTGAGCACATGCGCGATGACTTCCAATTGAATTGAGTGTCTGGCTGTAGCTGTTCCAACCTCGGCTGAGCCGCGGATGCTGGAACTGCGAGTGTCGTGGGAACGCTCCTGATTTTGGGGCAACGGCCAGGCCATTGCAGAAAAATTCTCCCGGGCATCAGCGATTTCAGCCGCACGCGCTTTGGTTTCTGCAAAGCAAATACTCGCGCCGCACCAGCTTAGAAGCGGAGACAGGCGGTGAAGCGGCTGGCGTTGCCCAGGTTGCCGAATTCCGTATGGGAGAAATCCAGATTGAGATGAAAGCGATTGAGCGGCAGCGCCACGCCCGCGCCCAGGGTAAAGGATTCCTCGTCGACGTTGGCGCGATAGCCGCCGCGCAACGCCAGCGCCTGGCGCCACCAATACTCCACGCCGAGGTTGAGATTCTCGGCATTGTCATTGGGGTGATTCAGTTGCAGCGCGGTGGTGAGCTTGTGCCCGGGCCGGTCGATCACCTCGGTGGCAAAGCCGATGCGGAACACGGTGGGCGGCGCGAAATCCTGGAAGCTGCTGGTGGCGGAGCCGTCCCGGAAATAAAGCGTGCCGGCAGGCTTGATGTTCGTGCCAAAATTCGAAACCGAAACGGCAAAGCGTGAGCTGCCGAAGCCGGTCCAATAATAGGTGCCGAAATCCACGAACACGTTGCGGGCGTGCAATTCGGCGAGCGTCTCGTCGACGTACTTGAGCGTGACGCCCACACTGAAGCGGTCGGTCATGCGGCGCGCGAACGACAGACCCACGGCGAGATCGCCGAAAGACACGAAATTGCCGGTGCCGAGCGGTTGATACACCGTGGTCTCTTCGAAATCATCGCTATGCAGCGCGGTCACGCTCACGCCCAGCACGTTTTGTCCGCCCAGACGATGCAGGTAGCCGATGAACTCATGCCGGACCTCCACCGGCCAGTTCACGTGGGAGAAGATCAATTCATTCTGCTGCACCTGGGCGGCGCCGGCGGGATTCCAATACAGCGCCGAGGCATCGTTGGCGAGCGCCACGAAAGCCTCGCCCATGCCGCTGGCGCGCGCGCCCACGCCGATCTTGAGAAATTGCGCCATCGCCGTGCCGGCGCGCTGGCTGCCGAGCACCGGGATGAACTGCGCCTGCGCCGAACTTGCCATCGCGAAAAGCGCGACGAGCAGGAGGCCTCTCATTTTCATGGTCATTTTTCTGTGCTTGCCCTGCGACGCTTTGGTCTGATGTCGCTGCGCGCCTGCCGCGGCAGCGATTTTTTCGAGTGAGGGCGCCGTGCCGTTGTCAAGCCCTCATCCTTCCGTGCCCTGCTGCGATGATTTGTTCTCACTCTCACGCTCGCTCCACACCACGCCGTTGAATTTCCGGCCCGCGGCCTGCGCCATTTCGCGCGCGATTTTTTGCATGCGAATCAGCACGGCGATTTTCTCATCGAACGAAAGCTTGGCGAGTTCGCGCCGGTGTTGTTCTTTGCGCTGCGCAATATCGCAGGGCAGTCTGCCAGACTGCAATCGAATCAAGCGGGAAGAACTTCGCGGTCGCTTCAATTTTTTCAGAGTCGTACGATATGACACCGTTGTACCTTTGTCATTTTGCGGTTAATTCGTATCTGGCAAGAATGTCTTGCAGCTTTGCGGTGTCGAGCGCGACTTCCTCCTTGTCACTGATCACCGCCAATCCCGTCAAAACCTCATCACCAACCCCACCCGGATATTCCTCTGCGTCAAGTAGCGCGCGGGATTGAAGGGAAACGGATCGAGCGGCGCCTGCGTGTCGGGATAGAGCGGGTCGTTCCAACTCGTCGGCGTGGGATCGCTGAATGTGTAGGCCCGGC
Source organism: bacterium (assembly GCA_023150945.1). NCBI lineage: Bacteria > bacterium. The sequence continues at coordinate 535,998 of JAKLJX010000001.1, forward strand.
CGGTGACCGGATTGATGATTTGCGAATTCTTGCGATCGAACAGATTCACGACTTCCACCTGCACCGTCAAGTCCACGCCCGCCGGCCGAAAATACTTCTCGAAGTTCAGATTGACCCAAAACCAATGCGCCGCCAGCTTGCCATAGGGATCATCCGGCTCGCCGTTTTGATCCAAATCCTCATCGTACTCCGGCCGGCCGTTGGGCAGCACCGTGCCGGTGAAAAGCTGCGGGGTGTAACGCTTGCCTGCCTGCGCAAAGGCGCGCAGATTGAGATTCCAGTCATCCGGCAGACGAACACCAAAAATCTTCGGCGCCTCGCCCTTGCGGACATTGAAATTCGCGACGGCATTGACTTGCCACGGCCGATCCCAAATGAGGAAATCCTCGGTAATCGGCTTTTCCGTCAGCGTACCCTGCGCCACCAGAAAGGCGTCATCAGGTGAAGAGCTTTTGCCGGTGGCGAGCGAATAGGACCCGCTGAGTGAGCCGGTGAGAAAAGTGCCGGCGCGCTTGCGGTATTCCACCTCCAGGCCGCGGGCGCGCGAGTAATCGAGATTGAGATAGGTGGTGAAGGTGCGGCCCGACAGCCGGCCGCTGCCGCGAAAATTCACCGTGGTCACATAATCGAAAATGTCCTTGTAATACGCGGTCAGCGTGAAGACGTCGTTCTCGCTGAACTTGTGGCGCACGCCGAATTCGTACGCCACCGTGGTTTCATAGTCGAGATTGGGATTGCCGAACTTCTGAAAGGTGGATTTGGCGCTGTTCTCGCCCAGCTTGGCGTAGATGAACTGCGGCTTCGGCCGCTTGGAGAAATGCCCATAGGAAAAGAACAGCATTTGATTGTCGGTAATCGGATGCGAGATGCCCAGCCGCGGGCTGAGGCGGCCGCGCCAGCGCCGCCCGAAAAAACCATAGGTGTCGGCGCGGAACTGCCGGCGCGTCTGCTCGCTGATGGTGACGATATCCGGATTGGCGACGGCGTCCTCCACGTACTTGCCCGGGAACCAGTAGTCGAAGCGCAGGCCGAGATTGGCAATCAATCCTTTGAATTTGATCTGATCCTGCGCATACAAGCTGCCGTAGGCGGGATTGACGCGGTAGATGTCATTGTTCAATCCCAAACCGCCGAACCACGGCCGGTAGAGGTCGATCATCTGCATCTCGGCAAACTGCGTCTCCAGGCCCGCCTTGAATTTGTGCACGCCGCTGGCGCTGTGGCGGTTGAGGTCGAACTTCAAGGTGTATTCTTCGACATAATGATCATGCCAGGTGCTGCCGTTGCCGAAATCCCAAAAACCGTCGCCGGGAAAAACCGAGACGATGCTGCTGTCCGAATTGTAGAAGTAGGCAATCGGCAGGGTGACGATGTCTTGCGGCTCCTGATATTGCGTCCACGACTTGCCGTTGACGTCGCTGCGCAAGTGGGTGAAGTAGCGCGACAGTTTGATTTCGTAGAACGTCTTGGTGTTCAGCGTATGCGTCCAGGACAGCGACAGGTTTTTGTTGAGATGGGTGAAGGTTTGGAAGTTGTCCAGATTTTTTTCGAACTCATACGGATACCCCGGGCTGGGCTCGACGAACTCCAAATTGGTTTGCAGCGATTTTTCGTTTTGATTGATCGACACCGACTGGTTGCCGGAGAGCACGAGTTTGTGCGTGGGCGTGATCTTCCAGGTGAGCTTGAGCAGGCCCGACCAGTTGTTGTCCTGGCGCGGCGCAAACCGGCTGCCGTGAAAAGTCGAAGAGTAAAGCCGCTGCGCCCGCGTGCGCAAATACGTGTCGCTGGTGAGCGCGTAGAAATTGCCGAACAGGCTGAACTGGCCCGGCGGCCGCAGACCCAGTACCGGCAACACGTATTGCGACAGCGGCTCCGGACCGCTCAGGCTCATCTCCGCGACGTCGGTGCGAAAGCTGTGGCGGTTCTTCGTGCTCAGGCTGCCGACGATCGGCACGCCCGGATCGAAATCGCCAAAGTGGTCGCGCTTGTAGGCGAGCGAGCCTTTGTAGGAGGATCCGCCTTCTTTGGTTCTCACATTGATGATGCCGGACATGGCCTGGCCATACTCGGCGTTGAAGCCGCCGGTGATGACTTCGACTTCCTCGATGGCATCGGTGCTCAACTGCAGGCCGAACCCGGTGCCCGCCAGCGGATCCTGCACCGAGATGCCGTCGAGCAAATAGGCATTCTCATAAGCGCGGCCGCCGCGAATGTGAATCTCATTGTCGGACTGCACCGCGCCCACCTGGCTGGCGACAATGTCTTGCACATTCTCGACAATCTGATTCTCGATTTCGGTGCTGGTCAGGCTCCTGCGGCTGGAGGTTTCCTCCAAATCGAACAGCGGCCGCTCGCCGATCACCACCACTTCCTGGCCGAGCGCCAGCACCGTGGCTTCGAGCCGGACGTTCAAGGTGGTTGCCGTTCCCGCCGTCACTTTCACGCCGGTATTCTGCACCTGTTTGTAGCCGATCATCGCGGCTTCGACGGTGTACACGCCCGGGTTGATGTTGGGGATCTTGTAGCTGCCGTCGATTTCGGTGGCGGCGCCGTAGTACGTGCCCTTGATCAAAACATGCACCCCGGGCAGGCCTTCCCCGGTTTCCCGGTCGGTGATGCGGCCAAGGAGCGAGCCTTTGGCCTGGGCAAAGGCCGCACCAGCGGTGAACAGAAGAACGGCGGCGACCAGGCGGGCGAGAGCATGCGGTTTCATCTTGCCACCCAAGAAAATTTTGCAGCAGGAAGAGTTGAATTGCTCACTTGAGAATGTCCGTCAAGATTTTTTCGATCAGCAAGCCCGCGGTGCCATTGCCGTCCAGCGCGGCAATGGGCAGGCCGAAAAAGACGAAGGAAGAAGTCGCATCCACCACCGCCATCACCGGCGTGCCGGGCCAGGTGCCGGGATTGGGCGGCAGCACATACAGCGTGTCGGCACTGAGCTTCGGTACCAGCGGAAAGATGTTGGGAATGATCGCGGTGTTGACTTTCAACTCCGGGAAGCCGCGGCCGGCGAAGAACAGCGCGGGCTGCACCACCTGATTGCGCGTGATGCGGTTGATCTTCGCAGCCAGGCTGTCGACCGGCGAGAAATCGAGCGGCGCGCCCTGGTTGGTGGTGAATTCCTGAAACGAGGTGGTCATCACCAGCTTGCCGCCGGCGTCGAGATAAGGCGTGACGCTGACCTGCGCCTTTTCGAGATTCGGCTCGGTATCGGCGTACCAAAACACGCGGTCGAACAGCCGCAGCGTCGCGAGGAAAGCTTGCGCCGAGGGCGGCTCCAGCGCGCGGTTGTTGCTCTTGAGGTCCCACACTTCGACGTTGCCCACCAGCGCGCGCAGCGTGTTGCGATAGAAAGCGCCGGCGTTGTCGTTGATGTTGTAATCATCGATGAGCAGGAACTTGCTGCCCGGCTCTTTGACGTGCCAAATCTCGTTGTCGCTGCGCGGCATGCGAATGATGCGGCTGGTGGCACCGGCAAGATCGACCGCGCGCAGATAGAACACGTGCCGGCCCTCGCTCAAACCGTCCGTGGCCGCCAGCGTGATCATTTTGGTGCGCGCCGCGAGATCGCGCCAGGTCGCGTTGGTGTCATCGAGCACGTACTGGAATTTTTCAATGGTATCATCGCCGTCGAGATCCGTCGCCGTCCAAACGAAAGTCGCGACCGTGAACGTGGTGTCGGGCACATCCGTGCCCACCGGGAACTCCACCACCGGCCGGGTGTTGACGACGGGGAATTGCTGCCGCGCGGCGGTCGGATCCGCCGCACCTTGATCATCGACGGCTTTCACGCGCAACGTGTAAGTGGTATCCGTGCCGGCCAGGCGCAGCGTGAAGGTCTCGCGCGTCTTGGTGGTGAAGGTCCAGGCCGCCGCGGGCGAGGCATTATTCCAGCTCGTCACTTCGGGTGCGCTTACGCTGAAGGTGTAAATGAATCCCGCCACCTCGCCGTCGGGATCATCACCCCACCAGTGCAACGTTTGCCGGCTGATGCCGGCGTTCAAGTCGCGCTCCGAAAAAATCGTGATGAAGGTTTCGGGCGGCTGGTTGGGATGCGGATTGTCGCTGAAGTTCTCCGAACAGCCGAGAACAAGCAACGCCGCCAGAGTGTACTTCAGCGCCAGGAGGCGATTGAGCATGATTCCATTCTCCGTTCAACGCAAACCGCGGCCGGCAGGCGCAGAGTCTTCAGACGCAGCGCCTCCGAAGACTCTGCCCGCTCCTGCCGCTTACCGCAACAACAGCATCTTGTTCACTTTTTCAAAACCGGCTGCCTGCATGCGGTAGAAGTAGACGCCGGTCGGCACGGCCTGGCCGCGATCGTCAGTGCCGTTCCATGCGATGACGTGGCGGCCCGCGGGCTTCACAGCCGCCATCAGCGTTTTCACTTTTTGGCCGAGCATGTTGTAGATCGTCAGGCTCACGCGGCCGTGCTGGCGCAGTTCGAAGCTGATCGTGGTGCCGGGATTGAAGGGATTGGGATAGTTTTGCTCCAGGGCGTAACGCAACGGCGGCGTCTCGCGGCCGGCAACCGCCGTGCTGGGCCCGCGCACGACATCACGATTGTTGCGCGGCAGCAGCTTGTAGTTGTCGAAAGAGAAGTATTGAATGCCGATCAGCGAGCGAATGCTGTCGCCCTTCACGTAGATTGAATCGAGATTGCCGTCGAAATCACCGAGATCATCAACGCGCACCTCGCCGCTGCCGTCGTCAATGGCAAACTCGCCGAAGTTGCTGGGCGCATCCGGGAAGGGGGTTGACACGACGGCATTCCGCACCTGCACCAGCATGCCTTCCCAGCGCTCGGCAGTGGCGGAGCCGGTGCGGAGATCACCGGTGCGCAGCAAGACCGGCGGCGGCAGAGGATTGCCGCGGCTGAGAATGGTCACGCTGAGGGGATTGGCGCTGCTGGGATTGGCGAGACGGGTGACGTTGAAATTTTCCTCGACGCGGCCGGTCACCGCCACGCGGTCGCCGGCCTTGACGTTCGTGGTATTGTCATTCACCCAAATGCCGCTCCATGGCCCGGTGCCGTCTTGAATCCAATAGTAGGAGAAATCAGTAGTGTCGGTGGTGACGATGCCCTGCACGGTCACCGTGAGGTTGGTGTAACCGGAGTTGCCGTCGGCATAGGGCGTGTACTGCAAGTCGTAAATCGTCAAGCCGGCATCGCGCACGAAATAGAAAAACTTCGAGGCCGCGGTGTCCGCCGGAATCGTGGTGCTCGCGCCCTCGGTGTCGGCGGCCTTCAAATAGAACTCAACCAAAGCGCCGTTGGCTTGCGCGGGAATCACTGCCGTGTAAAGATTCGCGCCGCCGCTGGTCATGCTGATCGTCTGAAACGCGCCGCGATTGACGCGATAGCCCACTTCCGCGCTGGCCACTGCCGTCTGCGTGTCCACGATGTTGGCTGAGACCGTCACCCCGGCCGTGGAAGTTGCCACCACCGGCGAGCGGTTCACGTTGGTAATCGCCGGCGGCGAGGAGGCGACTTCAACGTCGTTGATCGTGCGCGGATTGATGGTGACCGTGCCCTGTGTGGTGCCGGCCCGGAGGTAGCCGGTGACATTGATGCGCGTGCCTGCCGGAAAGCCCGGCCAGGAGCCGCCGTTCGCATTCACCACGTCGAAAACCGCATCGAAGTAATCATCCAGCGCGATCGAACCGGTGGCATCGCCGGCCACCATGATGTTGCCGGGCAGGCCATTGGCCGTGACCGTGAGATTTTCGAAGCGCACCAGCATGCTTTCCCAGCGCTCGGTGAGCTGCGGGTCGGTTACTGCGCCGTTCGCGCCCAAGTCGCCCGGTTTCAGCAGCACCGGCGCGGGCCGCGGCGTGCCGAAATCAAGGAACTCGACCGGTGTCACCGGATTGGTGAGCAACTCCAATTGCGTGATGCTCACCGTGTTGGCGGCGGTGGGAAACTCGTTCAACACCGCGGTGACGCGGATCTTATCGCCCGGCTGCACGGCGCTGAATTGCGTGCCGCCGGCCGAGGTGTCGTTTTGAATCACGAACATACCGCTCCACGGGCCGCCGCGCTCGTCCTGCACGAACACGCCCCAGCGCGCACCGACGAAAATTTCGCGGATGCCGTGCATCACCACGCCGGTGAGCGTGACGGTCTGGCCGCGCAGCGGTGAATCGTCGCTCAAGTTCACGGCAATGTCCGCGGCGCGTTTGAATTGCACGTCGGCAATGTTGAGGCTGTCGCCCAACGCGCGCGCTCCGGGTGTGGCCGTGGCATTGATGCTCCAAATGCCGCCCTTCCACGCGAGATTCTCGCTGGTCTCGTTGTGGCCGCCGAGGCCGTTGCCGCCGCTCCAATTCTCGATGTCTTCGACCTCGAGCCGGCGCTGCGCGGTTTTGCCGTCGTCATGCGGAAACGCGTCGCCGTCGTTTTCGGCATCGACCACAAACTGCTGCGCCACCGGCGTATCGGGCTGGTAAGCCGAAGGCGTCGTGTCGGCATCGCTGCCGTCGATGCTGACTCCGGTTTTGTCGATGGCTTCGGCCTTGTCGCCCCACACCACATAGTCGACGTCCTGCACCAGATCGCTTTGGCCATCCCAATAAAACAGCATGATCATCTCGCCGTCGTTGGAAAGCCCGGCACTCGCGCCGACCGAGACCGCGGTCATGTCGGGCGTGTTGGCCTCATCGCCCTTGATTTCGAAGTCAGCGGGCTTGCCGTAGGAGGTGGTGAAGCCGGTGCCGGTGAAGGCGATGGTGAGGAATTGCTTGGGCGCGATGGTCGTGCCGTTGGGAAATTTCACCATGAAATCCGAGCTGAACGCCGTGAACCCGCCCTTCACGACATTGATGTAGTTGTTGTTGTTATTGAAAACTTCGTCGGACAAATAGTAGTTGCTCAGGTCGACCGCGGCCGGGCCGGGATTGTAGATCTCAATGAATTCGCCCGGCGTCGGCGACACCGCAAACTCCGTGATGAGCAGATGGGATTGCGCCCGGCCCAGCAGCGGAAAAAACAGCAGCAAGAGCAGAAAACTGCGCGCCACAAATGGTAGAAGTTTGGTCATGAGTCTCTCCTTCGCGTGAGAGGTTGAGAATGAAACCCGAAGCAGAATGACATTGACGAGACACCGACTCCTTCCGCAGGTGAAGCATCCCGAGCGGCGGCAGCCGGCGCCGCGTTTCATTTGATCACCAAAAATTTGCCGCGCTGCACTTTGCCGCTGGCGAGATCTTTCACAACGTAATAGTAAAGTCCCGAAGCCAGCGCCTGGTCATCCTTCGTCACCAAATCCCAGGCATGCTCGCCGCCGGCAAAAATGCGGCGGCCGCGAGAGAATTTTTCAAACCATTGCAGCTCCTCCCCGCTGTAGCTGCCGGCGCGATGCTCGAAGGAATCGACGCGATCGCCCGCCAGCGTGTAGATGCTGACTTCGCAATGGGTGGGCAGATTGTAGAAATAGATCTTGCGGTCGCGCTCCAGATTGCCGTCCCACGCCGCGTTGACGCGATAAGGATTGGGATAAACGCCCACGGCGATGTCGGCGCCGCCGCCGGCCGCGCGTTGTTCCTCTTGCGGCGGCGAACCCGGAAAGACGCGCAATACATTGCTCAACCGGCTGCTCTCCAAACTGCCCAACCGGATCGCGGGATCGCCGCCGTCGAACGCAGTGACGGCATAGGCATATTGCCAACCGTTGAGCAGGTTGTCATTCACAAAACGATAATGGTAGTCAATCGTCTCCGGCTGGCCGGTGTTGGGATTGATCGCGGTTTCGCCGAAGGTCACCGGCGCGGCCAGCCGCACGAATTCCAAGCCGGTGTCGTAGCCGATGCCGTTGATCGAATCGAATTCCGCCAGCAGCGTCAGGCTGGACAGCAAATCGCGGCCGGGCAGATCTTCCCCCAATTGCGTGCGGTAGAGGCGATAGCCCTCGAAGTCTTTCTTGCCGCTGATGAAATCAACCGACTCTTCCGCAGAGCGATCCCAGTAAACCGTCACCCGGCGGTCGCTGGGAATCACTTTCACGCGCGGCGGCGAGGGCGGCGTCGGCAAGACGTAGCGGTCGAGCATGCCGTCGCGATCGACATCTTCACCGGGATCGAGGCGATTGTTGGCGTTGCGATCTTCGCCGTCATAGGCGGTTTGCGCCCAGTAGGCATTGGTGTAGAGATTCTGCCGGCTCTGCTCGGTGTCCTGCCGGTTGTCATCCGAGCCGAACTTGCCGGCGCAAACGACCGCAAACACGACATTGATGCTGGAATCCGGCTCCAGCATTTGAAACGGCCCGGTGGTGAGCAGTGTCATGAAATTGCCGGGCCGGCCTTTGACCACGCGGTCGATCACGAAGCGGGGCATGGGCTCGGCTTGTTTTTGATAGCTCTCGAGATCGGTTTGCGGGGAAAACAGCACGGGATCGCTGGTATCGCGAAACAGCCAGGTGTTGAAGCTGGCCGCCGGGCGATAGCTTTGATCATTGGCTTGCGGCGTGGCGCCGAGATGCTTCAAGCCCACATACAAACCGTTGTCGGTGAAGCCGGGGTCGCCGTCATAGTCGTAGGCATAGGCCAGCCGCAGCGAGTCGACGAAATCGCCGCCGCGATGCTGGTAGAACGGCGAGCCGACGCGCGGCGGCGTGACATTGACGTTGCGCACCACCAAGTCCGCCCAGAGCGAGACATAGAGATCGTTGAGCCGGCGCCGGCTGGTGTTGCGAATGGTGTAATTCAAAATGACGAAGGCCTCGGCAAAGGGAAAGTTCCAGGCATAGGATTCGAGATGAACCGAAACGTTGACCGGTTCATGCTGCGGAATACGGATGGTGGTGCCGGGCACGACGACGTTGGAATCGGTGAAGTCCGCGATGAAATCCTGATGGCTGATGGCCGCAGGCGAATAGAACGGGCTGTCGATGATGCTCGAGCGTTCGCGCACGCGATCACTGGGATCCGCCGAGTTGGTGAATTCAAAGCCGGCGGCGACGTCGCGCAGCGAGGAAATGTCGCGCGCGCCCGAAGTCAGGAAGATCGAGCCGTCTTCGCGTTTGCCGCCCACCCACAACCCGCCGACGAACAGATGCTCGATGCCCGAGCCTTTGGGATATTCACACGAGGGCTGATCCACCGGCGCTTGAGTTGCGAAGCCGTCACCGAACGTGCCGAAGTTCGAGATGGTCAGGCCGATGCTGCCGGCGGTGGTGAATTTGGTGTCGTCATCGACGGTGGGTTTGTGGAAACGGGGATCAAGTTGATTTTGTGCAAGTGCCCGGGGCGGAAGCAGGAGCGCCAGGCACATCAGGAAGGGAACGGCCGGCAAAAGTTTTGCATTCATGTTGCAGGCACAGAAGTTTTTGGATCAGGCTCAACAGCTTCGCGTTTACGGGGGGATGAAACCAACCGCGGGCAAACTAACCATCTCGACGCATTTTGTCAAGCGCCGGCAACGAATTTATCGCCGGCTGCCGCGCCGGGTTTCCGCCGGGCCGAGAACCGAGCGACAACGCTAACACAGGATTTGAAAAAACCGAACACGAGAAAACTGAGTTCACAGAGAAAAGCCTTGCAAGAAGTGTCCTTTCCGTTCACTCGGTTTTCGCATGTCGATCCTGATCACGAATCAGAGATGAGCTTGCGAGGTCTGGTGCGGTGTCCGGTCCGCAGAGTCATTCAACGCCCACTACTTTGCTGCGCCGCTCGAGCAGCACCACGTCGCGCCAGCGGCCGCGCTGCGGACCCTTGGCCATGCGGCCGAGGCGCTCGCGCGTGCCGACGATGCGAAAGCCGTGCTTCACATGCAGGCGGAGGCTGGCATGATTCTCGGGAAAGATGCCGGCCTGCAACGTCCAAAGGCCGTGACGCTCCGACCGCTGGATCAATTCCGCCAGCAGCGCGCTGCCTACGCCGCGGCCGCGTTGGCGTTCGGCAACGTAAAGGCTCACTTCCGCCACGCCCGCATAAACCGGGCGCGCGGATACCGGACTCAATGCCGCCCAGCCCACGATCTCGCCCTGCAGGCGCGCCACCACGCTGCAGCCCGGTACTTTGCGGCATTGCCAGTCCTCCCAAGTGGGCGGCGGTGCCACCTCGAAGGTGGCCTCGCCCGTGGCAATTCCCTCGCGATAGATCGCGGCCACGGCCGGCCAATCAATCGCATTCATTTCCGTAATCGTGAGCATGGGCCAGAGAAGGCAAGCGTCATTCACTCTTGATCTGACCCACGGTGGCATCGTACCAGGCGGTCTCGGTGATTTCCGGCCGCACTTCCGGCCCTCTTTTGCCCTCGACCAGCCGGCCGGTCACCACCTGGCCGTCATGTTGAAAAACGAGCAGGGTGTTCTGCGCCAGGGCGTTGCGGCGCAGCCGGCGCTTGGATTCGATGCTGGTCATCGGAAAGATGTCATAGCTCGGCACCCAGGCCAGGCGGTCCATGTGCACCGCCCAACTGCAGGTGTCGCCCAGGAACAACAAGCTCTCGCCGCCGTCTTCCACCCAAACCGCCTGGATGCCGGCGGTGTGGCCGGGCGCCACTTCAGTGCGCACGCCCGGCGCGATGTGTTGGTCGCCATCGACGATTTCCAACTGACCGCTTTCGCGCAACGGCTGCCAGTTATGGCTGAGATAAGTGGCGGCGGTGCGCTCGTTGGGAAAGCTGGCCTCGGCCAGATCGAGGCGCTGCACCAGATAGCGCGCATTGGGAAAAGTGGCAATCACCTCGCCGGGCGTGTGATCAGGCGTGGCCCAGCGCGTGGCGCCGCCGGCATGATCGGCATGCAGGTGCGTCAGAATCACGAACGCGACTTGCTCCGGTTGAAAACCCAGACGGCGCAGATCGCCGGCCAGGCGTTCCCGCCGGGCGCCGAGGCGCAGAATCGCACGCTGCTTTTCGTCGAACTTGTCGCCGCGGCCGGTATCCACCACGATCAAACCGGCGGCGGATTCGATCAACAGCACGCGCAGCGCCGCCGGCACCTGGTTGAGCGCGTTGGGCGTCACAATTTTTTCCCACATCACGCGCGGCACCAGTCCGAAAAAGCCGCCGCCATCCGCGGCTTCGACACCATCACTTACGATATGGCATTTGATTGAACCGACAGACAGAGAGTAGGGCATGGTCATTCACCGGATGAATTCATGTGGATGCTTCAAAATCGAATCGCTACAAGAAAGCAAAGGCTTGTTCAATTGGAAAAGTCCCCGCCTACGGGGCAACGATTTCACCTGCAAGAAATTGTTCAGAGCTCGAAACGCCGTACGCGTTATAGTATTACTCCGGAAAAACTATCACAACCGCGAAGATTTTCGCGAACCGCTAATTCACGTGAATGCACGCTAATTTTTTATTCGCGTTGATTAGCGTTAATTCGCGGTTGACAGATTTGGTTGCGGCAAGTTGCCGCGCTGCGAGTCACGTGCCATTGCCGCGCCAACTGGTGCGCCAAGATACCCTGCCGGCTGCAAAAAAACAACTGGCAAGTGCCGGCGCGCCGGCCTCTCCGCTGCCGCACAGCGCTGCTGCCGGAAACCGCGCGCAGCGCTTCCGCAACCGCGCGTTTCCGAACTTACATTTACGCCAAATCCACCCACAACAGAGGCCTTGCCGGCGTCATTGCGGCAGCGGGGCAAGCTTCGGCCGCTGCTTGCCCGCGCCGGGCCTCTTGCATTTTTGGCAGCGAGGCCGTATCATCCAGCCTCAAATCGCCTGGCCCGTGAATTCACTTCATTCCCTCAGGAGTTGCCCGATGAGCACGCCGTTGAAATTTTCGCCGCCGGATCCGATTGCCGCGCGCGCCCACATCAATTCCCTCGAGCAATACCGCCAGCACTATCACCGTTCCGTGGCAGATCCGGCCGGTTACTGGTCGAGCATCGCCGAACGGCTGCACTGGTTCGAGAAGTGGAATGTCGTCTGCGAGTACGACTTCGTGAAGGCCAACATCAAGTGGTTTGCCGGCGGCAGACTCAATGTCAGTTACAACTGCCTGGATCGCCACGTCGAGGCGGGCTATGGCGCGCAAACCGCGTTGATCTGGGAAGGCAATGAGCCGAATGAATCACGGCATCTGACCTACACCGAATTGCTGGACGAAGTGCAGAAATTCGCCAATGTGCTCAAGGCCAACGGCGTGCGCAAGGGCGACCGCGTTTGCATCTATCTGCAGATGGTGCCCGAGCTGCCGATTGCCATGCTGGCCTGCGCCCGTATCGGCGCGGTGCACTCGGTGGTGTTCGGCGCCTTCAGTGCCGGCTCGTTGCGCGACCGCATCAATGATTCCGCCTGCAAGCTGCTGGTCACGCAGGACACCGGCATGCGCGGGCCGCGGCAGGACATTCCGATGAAAGCCAACGCCGATACCGCCGTGGCGGCTTGCCCTTCAATCGAAAAAGTCATCGTCGTGCGCCGCAGCGGAAAGGCGGTGAGTATGCAGGCCGGCCGCGATCAGTACTGGGAAGATCTCATGGCCGCGGCGGCGCCGGCCTGCCCGCCGGAGCCGATGGAGGCCGAAGATCCGCTTTTCATCCTTTACACCTCCGGCTCCACCGGCAAGCCGAAAGGCGTGCTGCATTCCACCGGCGGTTACCTGACCTACACTTCTTTCACCCACGAATTGGTTTTCGATTATCATCCCGGCGACATCTATTGGTGCACCGCTGACATCGGCTGGGTCACCGGACATTCCTACATCGTTTACGGTCCGCTCGCCAATCGCGCCATTTCAGTGATGTTCGAAGGCGTGCCCAATTATCCCGATTATGGCCGGTTTTGGCAGGTGGTGGCCAAACACAAAGTCAACATCTTCTACACCGCGCCCACGGCTTTGCGCTCACTGATGAAGGAGGGCGACAAGTGGCCGCGACAGCATGATCTTTCCTCCTTGCGGCTGCTCGGCACAGTGGGCGAACCGATCAAGGAACCGGAGTGGCTGTGGTACTATCGCGTGGTCGGCCAGGAACGCTGCCCGATCGTGGACACGTGGTGGCAAACCGAAACCGGCGGCATTTTGATTTCACCATTGCCCGGCGCGACGCCCATCAAGCCCGGCTCGGCCACACTGCCGTTCTTCGGTGTGCAACCGGTGCTGCTGGATGAATTGGGCCGTGAGTTGGAAGGGCCGGCGCAGGGTTTTCTCGCGATCAAATCCGCGTGGCCGGGCATCATGCGCACGGTCTATGGCGACCACGAGCGCTTCCGGCAAACCTATTTCGACCGCTTCCCCGGCTATTACCTCACCGGCGACGGCGCGCGCCGCGATGAAGAAGGCTACTACTGGATCACCGGCCGCGTCGATGATGTGCTGAATGTCTCGGGCCATCGCATCGGCACCGCCGAAGTCGAGGGCGCGATTGGCAAGGCCGCGGGCGTGGCAGAAGCCGCGGTGGTCGGCTTCCCGCATGACATCAAAGGCCAGGGCATCTATGCCTACGTCACGCTCATGACCGGCGTGACGCCGACCGCCGAGATCATCAGCGCGATCACCAAAACCGTGCGCGAGCAAATCGGGCCGCATGCCGCGCCGGACAAGATTCAGTTCACCCCCGCTCTGCCCAAGACCCGCTCCGGCAAAATCATGCGGCGCATCCTGCGCAAGATTGCCGAAGGCGACGTGGAACATCTCGGCGACACCTCGACGCTGGCGGATCCCGCGGTGGTCGACCAGTTGGTGGAAGGCCGGAAGTGAGCGTGCAGCGCAACGCTCGCATGCCGAAAAATCCGTGAACCGCCAAGAGACGCCGCGCGCAAAGCAGAGCCGCGGCCGTGAGCAACCGGTTGGAGAACAACCAGGGAGAGGCAATGGCGACTGCAGCCGGCAACCAAGAGTACGCTTGTATCGCGGATCTGTATGACCATGTCGTGCCCTATCGCACGCGGCCGGATATCGAGTTCTACCTCGCCGCGGCGCGGGATTGCGGTGGCCCCGTGTTGGAAGTGGGATGCGGCACCGGCCGCATCTTGCTTCCCACCGCACGCGCCGGGCTTGACATCGTTGGCCTCGATTCGTCTCCGCACATGTTGCAGGTGTGCCGGCAGCGATTGCTGGACGAACCGGCGGCTGTGCGGGCGCGCGTTCGGCTGATCGAGGCAGACATGCGCAGCTTTGCGCTGGCGCAGAGATTCAATCTCATCACTCTGCCGTTCCGGCCGTTTCAGCATCTCATCACTGTGGCAGATCAGATGTCGTGCCTGCAGACGATTCACCGGCATCTCGCCGCCGAGGGCAGATTGATTCTCGACTTGTTCAATCCCTCGCTGGCCGCGCTGGTGCGGGACGACGTTGGCCAGGAAATCGGCGACGAGCCGGAGTTCACCACTCCTGATGGCCGGCGGGTGATTCGCCGCCACAAGATTGTTGCACGCGACCATGCCAACCAAGTCAACCAGGTCGAGCTGATTTACTACGTCACCCACCCGGAGGGCCGGGAGGAACGTTTGGTGCAGGCGTTTCCGATGCGCTATTTGTTCCGCTTCGAGGCTGAGCATCTACTGGCGCGCTGCGGCTTTGCAGTGGAACATTTGTATGCGGACTATGACATGAGCGCTTATGGTTCGAAATACCCCGGCGAGTTGATTTTTGTGGCGAGGAAGAGGAAGGAGTGAAGTCGCGTTTGGAAAGCTTGCCTGCCCTGCGGAGTTTCGCGAAGGAGCAATCCTTTGCCGGTCGTGCCTCCCCTCCGAAATCGCCGCGATTGTCTGAAGCTGGAACGACCAGTTTTTTTGATCAAGCCCGTGCCGCCCGGGCTTGGAAACAAAGCCATCTTCACCGCCGCGCCGTCAAACTCGCCGCAATGATCGCCATGAACTCCTTTTCCAGCGATGAGCCGCGCTGGCGCAACTCATCCCATTCCCTGCGCTGCAATTCCCGCAACACACGCCCCTGCTCCAAAATGACCAGGCGGTCACACAGGTGCTCGATGGTTTCAATGATGTGAGAAGAGAAGAGCACTGTCCCGCCCTGACTGCAGAACCCGCGCAAATATTCCTTCAACCGAAAGCTGCTTTCCGGATCGAGGCCGTTGGTGGCTTCATCGAGCAGTAGAATCGTGGGCGCGCCCAGCAGCGCCGCGCACAAGCTGATCTTGCGGCGCATGCCGTGCGAGTAATGCACCAGCAATTCTCCGGCTTTACCCTCCAGCTCGAAAAACGCCAGCCATTTTGCGATCTCGGCCGGCCGCTGCGCCGGTGCCACCGCCTTGGCCGCGGCGATGAAGTGGAGAAATTCGTGCCCGGTCAAGTATTCATAGAAGACCGGCGTCTCCGGCGCATAGCCGAGACGGCGTTTGTATTCCACCTCACCGAAATGTATGGTCTCGCCCGCGATTGCGATTTCTCCGGCATCCGCCGCCAGCAGTCCCATCACGATTTTGAAGAGAGTCGATTTGCCGGCGCCGTTGCGGCCGAGCAAGCCGCACAGCTCGCCTCGCGGCACAGTCAGCGTGACGCGCTGCAGCGCTCTCACCTGTTGAAAGGATTTTTCCAGATCTTTGACGGTAAGCATGGCATGTGAGAAAGGTGATGCGTTGCCCGGCTCAGGCGATTTCCACCAATTGAAAATGCCGCTGCGATTTTCGCCGCCACCAAAGCGCGACGGCCGGCAGGATGATCGTGCCCAGCGGCATAACGAACCAGAAGAGAAACATCAGCACCAAAGAGGCGTTGAGCAGCAGGCCGGCGAGCCGGAGATGCGGAAAGTTCGCGAACACTGCCGTGCAATAGAGCAGCGCCAGAGTCGCGGGCAGAGCCACGAGGCCCGCGAAGGCAAACAGCATGAAGGCGAAATCCAAGGGGAATTTGAGCGGCAGCAGCACCGCCGGCAGCAGCATCGGCACTGCCAGACAAACCGCCGCGAACCACCAGCGCGAGCGCCACCAGCGGCCGGCGGCAATCGGCAGCGCGCGCAGCAATGCCGCGGTTGTGATTTCTTCCTCAACAAGCCGCAGCAAGCTGTTGAGCAAGAAGATTCCGAAAAGCAGTTGCAGGAAGAGACTGCTGGCATATGCGGCCGCGGCCTCGGTCTGTCCGGCGGCCACCAGCGCACAGAGAACGACAGCCCCAGCGAGCAACACGAAGAAGGAACGCCGGCGGCGCCAGAGAGACAACACCTCAGGCAGAATCAATGCCTGCGCCAGCATTGCCAGCCGGTCCGGTTGCCATTGCCGCGCGGCAATCCTTGGCGCAGCGGCTGCAGTAATGGCGGGATCGTGCCAGCGCCGGATCGCCAACCACAAGGCGAGCGCGAGCAGCCAGCTCCCGGCCGCGAGGGCCAGCGCCGGCAAGGAGGCGTGCACAAGTTTGCTTTGCAGCCAGCCTGTGGCATGCGTCAACAGCGCGAGCAGGAAGATTTCGCCTGCGAGCCAACGCGGAATTCTTCGCCAGAGGGTGATTCGAGGTCGGCGCACGGCGCTGGCTTGCGCAAAGCTTGCGAGTTGCAGCGCCAGCAGCACTCCCGAGGCTGCGAACAGACGCACGACGGTTGCTGCTTCGTTCGTTCTGTTGATCGCGAAGGGTATGGTGCCGCAGATTAATACTACAACGTTAAGTCCAATCACGGTTAATGGTTGATGTAGCAATAACAATGATTAAGATAGAGGACAAATGTTCAGTCTAGACTTTTACGATTTTATTTCTAGATTAGATGAGCATGGCAACTACCCATGCTCGAAGAATTTCTCCGGCGACGCCACCGCCGTCGGGACGCAAACCCAAGTTGAATATTGGCTCGCGCCAAATCCGCGGGTTGCTCACGCAGTTAGAGAAGTACCATAAGATCTTTGTGTCGTTGTTTCGTCGCCCGGAACAGCGCCACTGGGCGCTGAAGTACCTGCAAGGTCAAATGCTCGATATCGAACGCAAATCGATTGAACCGATGGCCCGCGCCTTAGACGGCGGCAATGTCGAAGCCATGCAACAGTTCATCAGCGCCAGTCCGTGGGACGATGCGGCGATTTTGCGGGTGCATCAGCAGGAAGTCGCCGCCACCTTAGGTGAAGACGATGGCGTGTTGATTATTGATGGCTGCGACTTTCCCAAACAAGGCCAGAACTCCGTCGGCGTGGCTCGCCAACACTGTGGGGCCGTGGGCAAAACCGCGAATTGCCAAGCCAGTGTGCTGTTGGCCTACGCGAGCCGCCGCGGCCATACGTTGTTGGATCGACGCTTGTATATGCCGGAACACTGGTTCGGTGACGAGTACGCGGCGCGCCGTCAAGAATGTGGCGTGCCCGACGATCTGACCTTTCAAACCAAAAATGAATTGAGCTGGTCGATGCTGGAGCCCGTGCTCGACGAGGCGACGGTGCCCTGCCAATGGATCGCGATGGATGAAGCATTTGGCCGGGACAGCGCGTTGCTCAATAAAATCAACCACAAACAGAAATCCTATTTTGCCGAAATCCCGCGTAACACCCACGTCTGGTGGCGCTGGCCCAAAGTGCATCGTCCGCAAGTCGGCGGTGGGCGAGGCCGTCCGGCCACGCGAGTGCAACTGGCGCCCGAGGCCCCCGCCCCCCGGCGGGTGGATGAACTGGCCGTGGCGTTGGCGGCGCGCCACTGGCGACGGATGATTGTCCACGAGGGCAGCAAGGGTCCTCTTGAAGCGGAGATCGCCATCGTGCGAGTGGTGTTTTCAGAGCATGGTCTCCCGGCTCGCCACGAGTGGCTGGTGATTCGCCGAAAATCTTCCACACAG